>JBAZWC010000008.1 GCA_041660565.1 Patescibacteria group bacterium | reverse complement strand
CCACGGCCACCACCGCCACCACGACAATCACCAGTCTCTCCCGATCTACAACCTATTACGTTAAAATCTTCGCTGTCGACACCTACGGGAATGAATCGACTTTGAGTTCAATCAGTGCCCGGACGACTAAGAAGGGGTCGAGTTCTAGTTCATCAACTTCCACCGGTGGTGGAGGCACTTCAGCCCAAGTAAAAGACTTTACTGTGACACAAAAAAACTTTCCCACGGCCACGATAATAAAAGCACACGAGGCCACCACTTTTTCTTGGGTCTCAACCGGCGTGACTTATTTCGTTAACCTTTGGTATTCCCTAGATGGCGGGAAAAATTACACCAAAATTGATGGACCGGTGGTCAACTTCGGTTACTACGATTGGATTACTCCAAGCAAACTTTCTGGCACTAAAATTATTTTCAAATTAGAGTTAACTGATTTGGCTGGCGTTCTTGATACCGAGACTTACGAAAAGTCTCTGTCGACAACCATCATCCCGTCTCAGGCCTATTCGCCAGTAACAGGCGAACTCGAGGAGGTGACCGAAGTTGAATTCGGTGATTATATTAAGAGCCCGTATTTCTCAACAATTTATTTTGTAACCGAAAATCTTGAACGTCGTCCTTTCTTAAACGAACAAACATACTTCACCTGGAAAGATTCCTTTGATGATATTAAACAAGTAACCGACGCTACTTTGACTACTCTTCCCCTTATGGGACCGATCCTTCCAAAACCCGGCGTGAAACTTGTTAAGATTCAAAGTGATGCCCGGGTCTTCGAAGTGATTGAAAATCCTGATGATTATTATCGGCCAATTCTTCGCTGGGTCCCTGACGAAACTACGGCCATTGAACGCTTTGGCGCCGAGTGGGCCAAAAACGTTTTGGACCTGCCAGTTACGATTTTTACCAGGTTTATAATGGAGGAATAGTGTGGTAAAATAATGGCGGTAAAAATGAATAGATTTTTTATGAAAAAAGGTGTCTTTTATAAAATTTTGTTATTGGCGTTGATTTTCAGTCAATTCCCGACAAATTTTGCTCAAGCTTTCTCGAATGGTGCCAATGCCCTCGATGCCCTCGGAAACCTCGACGAAGCAGGGGTTGTAAGTTATAGAAAAGTTGGTCAAAATGGCGGCCCGTTTAATAACGGCATGGCCTCACCAGACGATGTTGCCATTGATTCGACAAACCACCGTCTATTCGTTTCTGATTATCAAAACGGTCGTGTCCTTGTTTACAATTTAAATTCTTCAGATGTTCTTGTGGATTACACGGCTGATTATGTATTGGGTCGACCGGACTTTAATGACACGAGATCTTTAGGGGCTTCCGATGTTACCCAAAATACTTTGGTCGCTCCAACCGGCCTTGCCTATGCTTCAAACATGCTCTATGTGTCTGAAGGTATCGCAAATCGTGTCGTGGTTTTTGATGTAACCACAATTGTCAATGGAGAAAGTGCGGCAAACGTTCTGGGCCAAGCGAGTTTTACCACATATGCCGAAGGAACCACACAGAGCACACTGTATAATCCCAGTGGTCTGGCAATTGCCTCAAATTTACTTTATGTCGCTGATACAACCAATAATCGGGTGATGATATTTGACGTGACGGCAATCCTTGACGGTGAAAACGCGGCGAACGAACTTGGGCAAGCCAACTTTACAACAGTAGAATATTCAAAAAAAACTTCAAGCAGATTAAACCAACCGGAAGGAGTGGAAATTTCAGGAACCACTCTTTATGTCGCCGATACGGCAAACCATCGGGTCGTCACATTTGATGTAACGGCTATCTCTGATGGAGAAGCGGCAACTTTTGTCTTAGGACAAACAGCCTTTGGTTTAAATAGTAGTGGCACCACTATTAGTAAGTTTAAATATCCGAAAGGTTTATCTTTAGATGCGAGTTCGTTATTTGTGTCTGACGCTGATAATGATCGAGTGATGGTTTTTAATATAAGCGATGGAGTTACCAATGGCGAAAGTGCCATAAATGTATTAGGTCAGGCGGACTTTACGAGCGATGTCGAGGGAGTGTCACAAACGCTTTTACAAGAACCTAAAGGGTCAGCACTCATCTCCACAAAACTATATATAAGTGATTATACCAATAGCCGTGTGATGGTTTTTGACATTGCTGTATTGGGAGACGGTGAAGCCGCTGACAACGTCATAGGACAATTTGATGACGATACGGGAGCGGCCAGTTATACAAAAGGCGGCCAAAATAACGGTGCAAGTAAATCAGCTTTCTATGGTGTAGAGGGATCGGCAATCGACACGACAAATCACCGTCTTTTCGTATCAGATTCATCAAACTGCCGCATTTTAGTATTTAATCTTGATACTGATAATACCATTTTAGATTATAAAGCTGATAAGGTTTTAGGGCAGACCGATTTCGCCTCAGACGCTTGCGAAACATATACCCCGACCTCGACCGGCTTGACTGATCCAAGAGGGATTGCTTATGCTTCCAACAAACTTTATGTGGCAGATAATCGGATTACTTATGACACGGGCCGAATACTAATTTACGATGTAACGGACATCACAAACGGTGAAGCCGCCGAGCATGTTCTTGGACAAAAAGATTTCATTGGCACAGCAAACGACGTCCTTGGTCAAGAAATTGTGCCAACCGACGTGACAATTTCATCAAATACGTTATTTGTTTCGGATGCGGGATATAATCGTGTATTAGTTTACGATGTCACTGCTGTAAGCGACGGGGAGAGCGCTGCCAACGTGCTCGGTGCCGAAGACATGGTAACCTCTGGAGGTTATACAACCACAGCAGATACGTTTTATGTTCCTACCGGTCTAGCAACCGACGGAACCTATCTATTCGTTGTCGATTCTGGAAATTACCGTTTACTGATTTTTAACATCACTGCGATTAGTAATGGTGAAGATGCTGTCAATGTGCTTGGCCAAGCCAACTTTACAACTGGCACAGATCAAGGAGTGGCTCAAAACACACTCTATGCCCCATCCGGTGTTGCCTACAGCACAAATAAATTATATGTATCAGATCAAGCAAATCGTGTAATGGTTTTTGACGTAACTGCCATTAGCGACAATGAAAACGCGGCCAATGTTTTGGGTCAAGCCAATTTTACTTCATCAACGGCAGGGACCGGTCAAAATGACTTTTCCTACTCAACATACTTATCTGCGGGATCAGATTTGTTATACGCCACTGATTCTGGCAATAATCGTGTAATGATTTTTGATGTAGCTGGTTCTTCCAACACTGCCCCCACCACCACCGTCCCCACTGCCTCCGAGGCCACTAATGGTACGGGCAAGGTGACAGTCTCGGCAGTGATTGATGACACTGATGACGATAATACTCTCCAGTTCTTGGTGG
>JBAZWC010000007.1 GCA_041660565.1 Patescibacteria group bacterium | reverse complement strand
ACAATAAAGCGCGCGCAAGATCGTCCACAAACATAAATTCCCTTCTCGGCTTGCCCGAACCCCAGACTTTAATAAACGGCTGGTTCGTTTCTTTCGCGACGACTAACTTATGCAATAGTGCCGGCAATACATGGGCGTAATTATCGTTAAAAGTATCACCCGGACCATATAAATTAGTGGGCATAGCTGAAATAAAATTGTCGCCATACTGGCGGTGGTATGCCTGGCATAACTTTATTGCCGCTATTTTGGCGATGGCATAAGCATCATTGGTCGGTTCAAGTTTTCCCGTCATAAAGTATTCCTCCTTGATCGGTTGCTGGCTATCCTTCGGATAAATACAAGCACTGCCCAGATTTAATAATTTTTCTACTCCATATTCGTGCGCCGCATGTATTACGTTTGATGCAATCATCAAGTTTTCATACAAGAACTCAACCGGATGCGTGTCATTATCTAGAATTCCGCCTACTCGTGCTGCAGCAATTATTACATATTTTGGTCTTACATGAGCAAACCACCTATCAACATCAAGTTTGTTTTGCAAATCCAGTTCATCCCTGGTTTGATACACCAAATTATTAAATCCTTCTTTAGTTAACAACCTCATCAATGCAGACCCAACTAATCCACTATGTCCTGCGATATATATTTTATCTGTTTTGATCATTTACAAATTATCAAGTTCAGTATATAAACGCCATATTTATAAATCAACCATCCTCTTCACTGTCATTCCGTATTTCTTCCTGCCTCTAATTATCTATTCAAACTTCTATAAATCCGTCGCCAAATATTAGGTTGTCGCCACCCTTCTATCCTAGCCGCCCACCGCTGATAAAATTCCTGGTTGTGACGCAAACGCTTTAATATTTTACTCGTTGCCGGCTGCGACACTGTGACAGGTGGCGATAATGCTGGTCTTGCCAGTACTAGAATTCTAGCAGTCATTATCCGCATAATATCTCTGGCTTTCATTTTCTTGCCATCAAAGCGGGGACTGTTGATATTTACGATTTCAAATCCTGTTTTCGCTAATAAGTAACGAGTACTTTCATCATTAAACATAAAAGGGTGCATAATCTCAACCATTTGATTTATTGGACGATTTAATACTGTACTAACTGCATCATACAAACTTAAAAATAGGAGCCCGTTAGGCGACAACATTGTTTTTATTTTCATCAGATTACCTTTAGGATCTAGTGTGTGATTAAGAGTTTGGGCACAGATGATCAAATCAAATTTCTTATCTGTCACAAAGTCCTCAAATAGCCCCTGAAAAATTTGACTACCGGTACGGCGCGTCGCGTCTTCCGCTACCCGAATCACTGGTTCCACTCCGTAGGTTACAATTTTAGCATCATACTTCATCCAGGCCGCCATCGTACCACCGTTGCAGCAGCCAATATCTAGTAAAGATTTTACTGGAAGCTTAATTTGTTCCCGGACCAGAGGAATCATCGTCTTTTCAGCATGCTGATATTGCTTATTGAAAATATGGTTAAGACCGCTATCAGTACCAATCGCCGCTTTCCGATAATCTGCTTTATTTAATTCGGCATATTGATCATCAGCCGGACGAGGATTGATAAACATGAGACCGCATCCTTTACACATTACGGCTGTCAGCGGCAGACCATACTTTTCACTATGACAAAAAGGTGTTACCTCCACACCACCGCATAAATTACATGGCAAAGAAATCAATTCTCTAGTATAAGCTTGTAGGTTTACCTTCATTACGTGAATCATAGCTGACAAGCCTCACATGGGCAAAGCCTGTCACTAGCGGAAAAATTGATTTGTATAAGCCTCACTGCCGTCAATAGCATCTGTGCCCAACAATGTGCACCCCACACCAAATAGCTGCTATCGCCGTTGCTTTTCGCCCATCCTTACTCTTGCGAGGCCGGTGTCCGTCCACGGAGTATGTTGTATAACCCGCAATAGGGTAAAATTAACCGATGAAAGCAATTCATTGGCCAGCCGTCGAGGACTTTTTACAAGCACAATTTAAATTTGATGTCGCGCATTATTTAAGAAGTGGTTGGTGGTCAGTGTTTAGTAATATAGTGCAGGCTGCCAGCGGCTTAATCCTCGCCATTCTTTTTGCCCATTTGGCATCCAAAGAAGTATTTGGTGAATTCCAACTAGTCGTCTCAATCATTTCCATGACGGCCGTCATCTCATTGAAAGGATTAGATACTGTCATTGTTCGTGACGCAGCTCAAGGCAAAGAAGGTATCTTGCGTCGGGCGTCAAGACTACGTTGGCAGTGGAGCTGGCTCGCCTTACCTGTCCTGAGCGGACTAGGCTGTTATTATTGGCAACTTGGCCAAACCCGGATCGGTTTCGCTCTTGTTTTATCCGGTCTACTCGCCCCCTGGAATTACTTGGCACCAACCTGGGAAGATTTCGTTAAAGGTCGTCAGCTGTGGAAACAATACTCGTTGTTTACATCACTAAGATCCGGTGCTGTTCTCTGCTTTGTTGGTTTATCGATTTGGCTTAGCCAGGGAAATCTGCTCGTTGTTTTTTCGATGTATTTGCTCATCAACCTAATCTTGAACCAAGGCTTAATCTGGTTTTACAAACGAAACGTAAAGAACGATAACGTCAACGCCGACTGGAAGTCTTATGGAATGTTCTTGTCGAAATTAAGTTGGCTTAAGACCATTGTGGCTAATTTAGATAAGGTACTAGTAGGAATAATTATTTCACCCTCCGCTTTGGCGGTTTATTCAATCGCCCTGATTATCCCGAATTATTTGCAATTAGCAGTAAAAGGTTTCTTTCAAACAACCAGTCCCCGCTTAAGCGGACGTAAACAAATCTACTGGCACGAATTAGCAATTACTGGGGTTTTTGGGTTGGTTTTCGCCTTAATTACTGTTGTCGCAGTAAAACTGTTGTTGATCAGATTTTTTGGCGAATCTTATCAACCAGCCCTACCGCTAGCCTATATAGCAGCCACGGCAATGATTTTCCATCCGATTGCCCTTTATCTGGTCAATTTTGCCAATATGAATAACCGTAAAGACGCTCTCGTTAAATGTAATTTAATTTGTCCGATTGTCCGATTAATATTGCTGTTGTGGTTAGGCAGCCAATGGCATGAAACAGGCTTCGCTCTAGCCTATGCCATCATGGGTTTAGTCTGGGTTATTGTCCCGATTTGGCTGTTAAAAATCAACTGGCACCAATTAACGGTGGGAGAGCTTAACTGAATACATCAATGATCTATTTTTACATTGCCAAGAGTACCTCGTAGACGCCCACGAGAGTTTGGTGCTCGCAGCCAGTCTGCAATTGTTTGAAAATATTTTGATAAGCGACCGCGTCCCGGGAAATCAGGCAGAATTCTTTCCGTAGAACGAATAGCTTTAATTGAATTTGTCAGCCGGCCGATTTCATCGTCGGACAACCAACCATCAGAATTATTGGTTAGCTCCAGGGCATAATCAAGATACCCATAGTGTAGGCAAATCAGTACCGCATAATATATTTTCAGTTTTTGCTGATCAGGCGGCCAGTTATTTAATAGATGGAAGTAGCTAGTCATATTTCTAAGATATAAGGCATCCCCAGCTAATAATTGTCCTTTCCGGTTCCCATAGTTTAAACCGATCTTGCGCTTGAAGTATTGCGGCCTTATATCAAAAAGATAGAAACCAAGAGATTGCAAATACTCGTCAACCTGGGGAAATAGCGGCTGTTTCTGGTAAAGTGGCGCGAACTCGATCTCAACTTCCACGCCAAACCCATATTTCTGCAAAAATATATTTCCACCCTGCAGAATGAGCAGTTCAGAACCTTGCGTATCTAGTTGCAAAAAGTCACCACTCGTTACCAAACCTTCCTGATTAAGATTGTCCAGTGTGTCGACTTTTACTTCCGATTGACCTGTTAAGTGAAAGTAGTCGGCAACCGCAAACCGGTCTAAAAAATCCTGGTTTGGCTTATAAATTGAAGAAACAGCTGGATTTTTAGTTTGGTAAAGTGTAACCGAGTCACGGTGATCCAACAAACCAATATTAATATAATGTTGATTATCCAACTGTGGTAGATTGCGATAAGAATTAGGATCTGGCTCAAAACCAATGATGTTCAGCAGATTATCGTATGGCCGCCAATGTTCTGGTAATCCACCGCTCGCGCCAATCAGTAAAAATGTCAGCGGATGACTGGCCACTTCCTTTGTTAAGACAGTCGGTAGCATATCTTATAATTTTTCCCGCATCATGTTAATTAAGTACCGGCTGCGGGCTTCTACAGTATGTCCACTCAAAACATCTTGTCGCCAATTCTTGGCTAGCCGTTCCAGTTCTTCTGGTTTTTGCAAGTAATTCTTTAGTTTTTGTAACGTCACATTTGCATCAGCTAAATAATAGCGACGGTCGCGTAATACGACATCATACACAATTGCATTATGTCCATCCCTAATCGGCGGCCCACAGGTTTCAATAAATGGTTTCGGCAACATAATGGCAACATTGGGTGCTAGACCAACCTCACAATGTCTAAACGAATCCCAACAGCGGCCAGATGGAGATAATGCTACCCTAGCTTGCGACAAAAAGTCCCAATATTGACGGTTGGTGATAAAGGTCGACCGATCGTCATGCATCATAATATTCGTGTCTGGTATCTTTTCCTGCACTGCCTCTACTATTTGAGCCCGTTCCGGTGACGATTGGTCTTCACGCTTTCGCCCATTATAAAATACCGACTTAGTCTTTTGTTTTTCGATAAAGTGGTATGATGATGGCCTGACCGGAATCGGTCCAAATGGTAGTATCAGATCCGTTCCGAAGCCCTTGGGTAAGTCCTTTTTAAAATATATGTCGTAATCCCTTCTTACTTTGAAATCAAGTGTTAAGTGCTCATATATATCCGGATCACCGTAGAGGGTGTCATAGTCAGGAATATCCAATATTGCTACTGGTAAATTGAATCGTCTAGCTCTTTTGATAACCTGCGCAATCAGATCAGGCTCCCCGATAGCCGAAATAATCACCGCGTCAACCTGACGCAAGGTCTTGTCAATCTGCTTTCTCTTAATAAATGTTGGCCTGGTAGCACCATGACAAGAAGGATATGGGCAAGACAGCGGGAAATTAGCGGCAAATACCGATGGATAATATTGGCCGATAACAAAAACATTGTCTGGTCCTAAGACACTTGGCAAATCTCCAGCATATTGTATTTCGGCGTGATGGGGCAGCTCCTGACGATATACTCTATTTTTAATTAATTCCACATAATTTATTTGCAGTCGCTTGGAAGGGACAATTAAGATCTTTTTAATGGTCATTGCTTAATTTTTACTTTACTGGATTCACACTGCTTTGATACTCGCAATGTCCCCGGATCACCCACACCCAACTTATCTAACGCCTCTAACCAAAGTTTCATGCCGACCGACATCTGAGCTAAGCTCCAAATATTTTTTACCTTTCCCCGCTTGCCAGCGCACAGGTTAAATTCCGAATATTCTTCGTCTATCCGTACGGCAATTTCTTCATATCCGCCCAGCAAAGACTTTGCTTTTAGGTCAAGCGACCACAAGAAATTAACAAACGTTTCGGTCATTGCCATACCATGCAACTCCAGCAAAAAGTCCTGGTAATTATGATGGTCGTTACGATGTTGCGTTACTACTGGCGACCCATACGACACCGCCAATCCTAACTGATCTGCTAAGAACTTACTGATATATGAAGAATAGATGTCATCAAACCTGCCAACAAACGGGCACAAAAACGCTGTCAACCAAAAACTATTAAGATAAGCAGTATTCTGTGTATCAAGAGGGCAGATCATATTTTTACCTAACACCAATTGTTCTTTACGTTGCACTTTATAATCTCCCCGTAATCCTTTTATTCTCTCAATCGCATCCACGTCCGGGTTATGTTCCCACAACCCTTGGTTCATTGCGATCTTTACTTTTTTTTGCTTTCTTCTAACCTTTCTCTCCTTATTTTTCTGACGGTCGAACGGCGAGAAGCCTCTCATGAATATCGGCTCATCATAAAAAGGTTCTAAGGCGTTATACCAAGTAGGGCTACCAGCTTCCACCACTTTTCCGCTATAGACGCCGCTGCTATGTTTGCTTAAAAAATCAGTTTCTTTTAATAGGTTATCGTCATCCAAAGTGATTAGAACGTCGTCTGATCGCATACCCTGTTTAATACAAAACAAGTAAGCAAAATTACGCCGGTCAATCGAATTAAAAGGAATATGTTTAGTTATTGCCAATCTCTTAAATTCTTTTATCTGCGCTTTTACATCTAAATACGTTACCCCGGCATACTGGTTGCAGAATCCCTGGACTACGCTTGGTGTTTTTAAATCTCCAGCAATCACAAACATAAAATCATGTCCGTGCGCTTTAAAATCATTGATAT
This sequence comes from Patescibacteria group bacterium, assembly GCA_041660565.1. Taxonomy (NCBI): domain Bacteria; species Patescibacteria group bacterium. Next base: position 389 of record JBAZWC010000007.1, on the reverse strand, counting down.
ATGCCTCAATAAAAGTTGGCTTATTTATTGTCGTGTTTACAACGTAGTACATATAGTTATTTTTAAACTACCAAATGCTCATATAAAAACAAACACCGGCTCATATAATTTTATACCTTTACCATTAGAGCTTCCCATTGTTCCCCACCCTTAAATCTTTACCAACCTCGCTGCTTCTTGGATTTTGATAATTTTTTTTGTAATAAACTCTTCTACCACCCTCATTTCGTCAAAGGTCGCTCCACCAATGTGAGGTGTGATAATGACATTATTATGTTCCTTCGCATACTGCACTATTGGGCTTTCGCTAATTTCTCCGTTTATCTCTCCCGTAATCACATCAAGCCCGGCGCCACCAATAACACCATCCTGCAGTGCGTTAATTAAGT
>JBAZWC010000006.1 GCA_041660565.1 Patescibacteria group bacterium | reverse complement strand
ATCATTAGCATCATTTTGTGTAGCCATATAAGCCAAGCTCTCCCCCCTAGGGCCAGCGATTAATAAGTCATTTTCATTGTTAGTCGTATTATCACCACTAAATGAATCACTACTGCCAAATATCTCACTCTGAAAATCAAAAAGTGATTTCTTGGTTTCATCAAATGCATTAATCGAACTATCCACAACCGCACCAACACCATCTCCAATAATATTAAAGATATCATTAGGATTTATTATTTCACTATTGTCATCCTTCTTATTATCCTTATTATGATTTCCGTCGCTACTATTAGAAGGATCCTCCGCTCCCAGAATCGGACTTTCCAGGACTGGTTTTTCCTTTTTATTAGAAAAAAAGGTAGTTGTGCCATAGTTAGGATTGGTTGTGGCCCTAGCCAATGACCCAAGGCATACAAAAACTAAGCCGCCAACCATCAGAGCAACTGACCAAATAATTTGTTTTATTTTGTTTTTTCTCATAGCAACTGAGAATTAGGTTGACTTCTGTTTTTTTATTTAAATCTAACTATGCATCTTAATCCGCTCAAAAAGAATCTTGGTTTTTTTTGTTTCTAGGGAAGTCAGGATACTTTTGGCTGTCTCAGGCATAAATGGAATCAAATCTTCCGCAATCTCTGCTAGGCGAGCGGTTAAGTCATTCATCACCTCTTCAAATTTATCCCTATCCGTCTTTACCAACTCCCAAGGCTTGTTATCATCAATCACCTTATTTGCCTCCCCCACCAAGCCCCACACATATTTCAAAGCCCTGGACAGCTCCATCCTGTCTATCAAAGTGACAAATTCCGCATTCAAAAAAAATTCTTGCGGCACAAATGATCCCGATTGCTCACTCAATTTGGTGATGCGAGAAACTAAGTTTCCCAAACCATTCGCCAAGTCGGCATTATATTTTTCCATGATGCGCTCCCAAGTGAAATCCATATCCTCCCCAAAATTATCACCCAGCGTCAAGAGCAAATAACGAGTGGCTTCCGTGCCGAATTTTTCTACTAAGTCATAGGGACTGACCACATTCCCCAGACTCTTGCTCATTTTTTGCCCTCCGACATTCACAAAACCATTAATAAAAATCTGCTTGGAATTAGGAAGACCTGCAGAAAAAAGCATCGCCTGCCACATAGCTGCTTGTTGGCGCAGATTATCTTTGCCACAGATCTGCACGCCCGGCCAAAAATCAGCAAAATCACTGTCCATGTTTGGCCAACCCAAAGTAGAAATATAATTCACTAGTGCATCAAACCAGACATACATCACTTGTTTTTCATCCCCCGGAATAGCCACTCCCCACGGCATTTTGCTTTTCACTCTAGAGATGCTGAAATCTTGTAGCCCTCCTTCTACAAAACTGCGCACCTCATTCATTCTTTTTTCCGGTCTTACTAGTTGTGGATGTTGATGATATAATTCCAACAACTTTTCTTGATAATGCGAAAACCGGAAAAAATAATTTTCCTCCTCAATCGTTTCAATTTCCATATTCGGGTGCAAGGAGCATCTTCCTTCCACTAAGTCCGATTCAGTCTTTTCCAGTTCACACCCCACGCAATATTTGATCTTATAATTTTTTTTGTAAATATCTCCATTCTCGGCACACTTTTTCCAAAAAGCCTGCACCGCCGCTTCATGATAGACATCTGTCGTCCGAATAAAATTATCATAGTCCAAATTGAGAGCCGTTTTCATTTGGGAAAAAATCGCTATCTTATCATCACAATAGCCCTGCATGCTCATGCCAGCCTCCTGCGCCTTTTGGCACACCTTGGCTCCATGCTCATCTACGCCCGTATTAAAAATCACGCTCAGCCCCCTTTGACGCTGGAATCTCGCCACCACGTCCGCCTGAACGCTCTCCATGGCAAAACCGATATGCGGAGCCGCATTCACATAAGCCAAGGTAGTGGTGATATAAAATTTATTTTTCATAAAATACACGAAAATAACGAATATTTACTAAATTAACTAATTATTTTTAAAAATGGTTTTTTGTCATTTGTATATATTATTCTTTTCATATACAAATTAGGGCTAGTGTATAATTATTACAAACTCTCCTTTGACTTTCCCGGGATTAGCCTCGAAATAGGCTTCCATTTGGGCAACATTTCCCCGCACCACCTCTTCAAACATTTTGGTCAGTTCTCGTCCCAGGATGATTTGTTTTGCTTGACCTTCTGCAGCTAACCCCTCCTCCAGTGTTCGCAACAGTTCCAAATTTTTCAGCACTCGATGCGGCGACTCATAGTACATCACCGGCAAGGAAAATCCCAGCACTTTTTTGAAAAAAGTTTCTCGTCCTTTTTTGTGAGGCGGAAAACCGAGAAAGACAAATTGTCCCATATCAATGCCTGAAACACTCGCCAACGTCGCCACAGCCGAAACGCCTGGAATAGGCACCACCGGAATTTGCTTGGCTACGGCAGCGGCCACCAATTGATTGCCTGGATCAGAAATCCCCGGCGTCCCGGCGTCCGTTACCAGGGCGATATTCTTGCCGCTTTCCAACTCTTGCACTAGAAATTCCAATTTAGGCACCGGCTTGGTCGCGCCGCCCTTTCTTTGGTTCTGATAGAAAGAAACTACCTTAGTTTCAATGCCATAGTGATCCAAGAGTCTTTTGGTGATGCGAGTGTCTTCACACACTACCGCATCCACCTCTCCCAAAATACGAACAGCCCGGGCAGTAATGTCCTCCAAGTTTCCAATGGGCGTGGCCACGATATACAATGTCCCTATCTTCATATATAGAGTTTAGCTTAAAAAGGAATATTTTTCAATCCCGAGCACTCGGGATTGAAAATTCAATGAAAATTGTAAATTGGTCATTGTAAATTTAAGCTTACTTCGCCTCCACTATCCACCAGTCAAATTCAAGATCACTATCCGTTACCTGCTGGATTTCGACCTGGAAACTTTCTCCCGCGATGAGCGCTGTGACTGCCAAAACTTTATCCGTCACATTTTTCGGGGTCACAAACACCTTCGTCCCGCTACTCACCGCCGTGGTCGGCACCACCACACTTTTTCCATCACCCGTGGCATCAGCAACACATTGATTGCTGGCATCCGCCTTTTTGCCCACCGGACAAATCACCGCCGTACCGATAGTGGCCGCATCACTATCCACCACCTTAATAGTCAAGAGTCCTGTTTCCAAATTTTCTGCCGTAAAATGGCCGAAGTTGAAATCAGTCTTGTCTGTGTTGATGTCCAGCAGTATTTCCAAATTCGTCATAGCCAGTTGCGCCTGGGAAATGTCCAGCGTGTTTTGGGCAGAATCCACTTGTAAAGCGGCTATCTGACTTTGCAAAGTAGTAGTGAGTGTTTCGAGAGTAGCAATTCTAGTTTCATAGCCTTCGCCCATTGTCTCCAATGCGGTTATTCTGCCCAATTGTTGCGTGTCCTCAGTCGCCAGAGCTGTGAGACTGGTTTGTATCACGCCTAGTTGGGTGTCGATGGAAGATTGAAGTTGTTGTAAGTTGGTGATATCAGTGTCGGTTTTCAAAACTAAACCAGCGATTTGACTATTAGAAGTTGTGATTTGGACTTGTTGTTCCTTAATAGCCTCAATTAGTACTGGAGCAATGCGATCATACGTTACGCCGAGATAACCATCTAGATTTTCTACTAGATCTGGAAAGTATGGCTGCACCTCTTGCGCAATGACTCCGATTTCTCGCTTATCATCAGGATTGGCTGTCATATTGTAATATACTCCCCGCATATTCAATACTTTGGCTAAGGCGCCATCAATTGTTTGGATATTTTCCTTGAGCCTAACATCGGAAAAAGACGTCCAGGATGAATTGCCACTTACCAACTGAGCTCCTACTGTTACGCCAGATCCGGCACTCACTCGCACAGTTCCCGCAGAGTCTGCCCACATTCTTCCCAACTGCGTCCCGGCATCATTTCTAAATACTATATCACCTGGATCATTTGTCGCTGCGCTGGTACTTTTCAAAACAAAATCGGAATTTCCCAATAAATTTACTGCTAAAAAGGTGGGGGCGCTGGTGGTTGTAACATTTTGATTCATTGCATACAATTCATAGGCTCCCAGACCGGTGTTAAGAGTGGCGAAAGTAACTGCGCTGGTGGTCAGAACGGCCTGATTCATATCATACAATTCATTCGCTCCAAAACCAGTGTCAATATTGGCGAAAATAACCGGACTAGTAGTCAAAACATCTTGATTCAGATATGAAGCAAATTGGTAACCATCCCAGAGATCGGCATTTAAATTAGTCACTCCTGTAGTAGAGGAAACTACCAATGGCGCTGTGCCTGTAGCTATTGTAGAAACTAACTGATTTGTAGTGCGAATGGAGCCACCGGAAACATCCAGACTGGTACCCGGAGTAGCTGTGCCAATTCCCAGTCGGTTATTCGTATCATCCCAAAATAATTTAGCATTGTCTTGTTGCATGATGCCAGCTGTGCCAGCAAACAGGACAGAACCGGCTGTTGCACTGGTGATGCTGTCGCCAATAGCCATAGTTCCACCAGACCCAACACAATCTGTCCAAGCGCTATTTTGATAACAGCGGAATTTGTTAGTAGAAGAGTTGTAATAACTCATTCCATTGGCTCCCGTGGGATCAGCGGTTTTTGATCCCAAAGTAATCGTGCCTCCACCATTGAAAGAGGCGTCGCCAGTGGAATTGATTTGAAATAAGTCACCATTGCCCACTGTAAAAAGTGCGGCCGGACTGATGTCACCAATCCCCACATTACCCCCGCTCGGACTTAAGGAAAGAGACATTGCGTTGCCCGTTGAACTCTCCGTGGCTTGTATGGAATATCCACTGCTATTTCCCGCAAAATACACCTTCCTGTTTGTAGTATCAGTTTGCAACATTAAATCATATGATGATTCTATTGGTAGTATATAATTTGATTGTCCAACTATACGTTGATTTCCTAACACATCTAATTTATGCAGCGGAATAGCCATGCCAATTCCCAAGCGATTATTGGTATCATCCCAAAAGAAATTAGCATTGTCTTGTTGCATGATGCCAGCTGTGCCAGCAAACAGGACGGAACCGGCTGTTGCACTGGTGATGGTCCCACCGATAGCCATGCTACCGCCCGCACCGACACAGTCTGTCCAAGCACCATTTTGATAGCATCTAAATTTGTTGGTGGTGGAGTTGTAGAAACTCATGCCATTAGCGCCGGTCGGGTCAGTTGCTTTGGAGCCCAAAGTAAGGGTGCCTCCACCATTCAAAGAAACGTCGCCGGTGGAGTTGATTTGAAACAAGTCTCCATTACCGACGGTGAGAAGAGCAGCTGGAGTGATATCGCCGATGCCGATATTGCCTTTTAGTACTGTTGTTGCAATACTATCATTTCCCAGCACTACACTATTAGATCCTACTCCAGTGGCACCATAGCCAATCACGACTTCATTGATGTCACCATCAGCCAGAGCCGCTGTGTTAGAGCCAAGATAAAGTGATTCCCCAGATTTTTGATTATCCATTAAGCCTCCATTGCTATATCTGCCTGCATTAATCCCGAGAGCAGTATTGGAATAGCCGGTGATGTTGGAATATAGTGAAAAAGCTCCATTAGCGGTGTTGTAGTAGCCAGTGGTGTTGGAAAATAGTGAACCATAGCCATTAGCGGTGTTGTAGGCGCCAGTGGTGTTGAAATATAATGATTGATTGCCATTAGCGGTGTTGTCGGAGCCAGTGGTGTTAGAATATAGTGATCGATTGCCATTAGCGGTGTTATAGGAGCCAGTGGCGTTGGAATATAATGATCGATAGCCATTAGCAGTGTTGTAGACGCCGGTAGTGTTATCTCGTCCAGCATCTACACCTATAAAATTATTGTATCTAGTTGCTCCCCCACTACGAATCTCCAATCCAATGCTGTTGTCAGAATTTCGCACAATTTGCGTGGCAGTGGTAGGAGTGATTTCTTTAACGGAAATGTCGTCCAAGGTTCCGGCCCAAGTGGCATCAGGAACAAAAGTCAATGCACCTGTTCCGGTGGCCACCACCACCATCGTTTGTGCTTCAGAATTGATTTGCTTGCCCACTGCCACAGCATTCACCCCTCCAAATTGTGGAGTCAATGTTCCGGTAGTAGTGGTGTTGATGGTGAAAGTGATTTGATAGGTTTTTCCGGCTGTCGGATGACTCGAAGTATAAGTCGTGGCCAAAGAAAAATTGTTGGCGCCGGCAGTGTGAGTAGCCACGCCTGATCCAGCTGACCAACCCGTGCCAGTCCAATTACCTAGCGTGGTAGCAAAGGTGGAATTGTCTGTGCCGGTGATGAGTTCTGCTCCTAGCACAGCGGTGGTTGTGTCGCCCAAAATATCCAGCCGAGCACCTGGAGCTGCCGTCCCAATTCCCACCCGATTGTTTATCGCATCTATGAAAAAAGTGTTCGCATCAAAATTGAGATTACTTGGAATAGCCACATTAGTGCCGCTAATGGTGAGGATGTCTCCCGAGGCATTGCCCAAAACAGAATCTCCTCCCACGGTCAGGCTGCCCGCTTGCGTGCTATTCCCCGCCTCATCCACTTTGAATTTCTGGGCGCCGTTGACGGCCAGTCCCAGGAGAGTGTAACCGGCTGTAGCCGAGCTGGGGTTGATATATATTGTCCCTTGATCAACGTTGTTGCCAGTAGGGGTGCCGGTGAGCTTGATGAAACCATCTCCAATCAGGTTGTTGGCGTTGAAAGCTTGCGGGGTGGCGCCCAGTCTTTTTCGGGGAGTCATTTCCGCGTCGGCTCCCACTTTGACGCCCAGGTAATAGGAATCGGTAGAAAAATCTAGATTAAGGGTGTTGCCGGTGCCGGTGCCGAGGAGAACATTGAAGACTCCATTAGTGACTGTAATGGGATTGCCATTGGCCGCAGTGTAGGTGCCGGTCCACAACGTGGTGCCAGCTGAGGCGGCATCATAGATTTTGAAAACGATATCATAGTTGCCATTGGGAACGGAGACGCCCAGGTTGTTGGTCAGTTTGGCCTGGTAGTTGATTTGCTTGTTGAGGCCGGTGGCGGCAAAAGTAGTTTGGAAAACAGCAAAAACAGCGATAATAGCTATCATCACCCAAAGCTTGGTGTTGGTTGGTTTTGATTTTTTCTGGAAGAAAAACATGCAGTATTTTCTTTTTCTTAGATTGTTTTTTATTCTTTTTTAACCAACTACATTATACCATAGAAAGATATAGTTTTGTAGAGGAAAGTTATCCACACCCTATAAAGGAAGGTTAAATTTTAAATTCGAAATTTTAATTGAATAGTGTCCATTTTCTTTGGCAGCAAAGAAAGTGGACAAAAAGAAACTGCCGGCGCCGGCTGGTGCTGTCTAAATTCTCAGATTGCTCGCTAAAATTCCCATGCGACCATAGAGGGAAAGGAAATTTCTTAACGCTCCCAATCTGGAATTTAGAAACGCACTAACGCCAAGGCGCGGAATTATTTCTTCTCCACACTTAAGTTTTAAAAATTCCCCGCATCAACGAAATAGCAAGTTACAAATTGAAATTTATGAGCGTAAAAATTTCTCGCCGGATTTTTTTATGGTCTTCAGAAATTTTAGCTCAGAAATAGAAAATTTGTCTTGGTATGTAGTTTTGCGGCCTTTTTCTTTCCTCCACCTTTCTTTTGGGAAAAGAAAGGTGGAACATATTAGTATTTCAATAACACTTTCAGCTTAGCCTCGTTTTTATGCGGACCAATCACAGCCAGATTAAGCGTTTCTTCTCTTAACACTTCTTGCGCCACCCGCAATATATCCTTAGTAGTCACTCGGTCAATTTTAGCAAACAGTTCTTCCAAAGTCATAATCTTTTTCTTGTTCAAGGCTTGCTCGATGAAAAACATCGCCACCTCGTCGGAGGACTCCAAATGCATCACCGCCGAACCTTTCAGAAAATCCTTGGCTTTTTGCAACTCCTTTTCCTCAATTTTTTGGGTGGCTATTTTCCGGTATTCTTCCAGAATCACCCCCACCGCCATTTCCAATTTCCCATGGTCCACGCCCGCTTGCGTCACAAAATAGCCGCAATCGTCATAGGTTTCCGTATTGGATTTGATGCGATAGGCCAAACCCCTTCTCTCACGCACCTCGATGAAAAGCCGGCTACTCATATTGCCCCCCAAGATAATGGAAAGCAACGACAACACGAATCTATCCTTATGATTACTTTTATATGCCCGATTACCCAAGGCCAGATGCGTTTGATCGGTTTTTTTGTGTTCAATTTTCACCGCCGGAGTTTTCTGA
>JBAZWC010000005.1 GCA_041660565.1 Patescibacteria group bacterium | reverse complement strand
TTTCACCGCTCACTATCGATCTTACTAATCCAAGCGTAGTTGATTGGTGGCCAAAGTGTGAGAGTGCCTGTCTTAATACTGATATTGGGGTGAAGTTTAATGTTTCTTTGTCGAGTCGGAATTTGAACGGTGCATCGACCGCAAGAGTGTTTAGGTGTCTAGATGAAAATTGTTTGAACACAGTTCAAATTGGCGGAGCAGGAAGTTTCCAAATTAGAAATGATCAAGTCTCTTTGTCTTTCAATAATACTTATGGAAATTTTGCTTCTAATACTATTTATAAAGTTGTTATTTCTGCATTTAATGCCAATCCGTTAACCGCATCGAATAATATTTGGTCGAGAGCGATTTTAGCTGTTCCAGCTTCTTATTCACGGGCGTTTAATCAAGAATTTAGCTGGAGATTCAAAACAAAAAATGAGTCATGCGAGATTACTCGGGTACAAGTTTTACCGATAAATTATTTTGCGGATTCAATTCATGATAAAACAATTTTTACTTCTGAACCTTTTTCTTCGCCAAATTCTTGCAGTCAAACCGGCGAGCGGCTTAATCCTTGGGATATTAGTTGGACATGGTCTTCATCGGCAACGAATGTAGCGACGGTTACCGCTTTTACTACTCGCGGAAATAATCCTTATTGTACTGATAAATGTCTCGTGCGCGGAAGTAGTAAACCTACATCCGCCAAACAAGGTACGACTTTTGCAAATCTTATTCCAGATGATGCAAAAACTGCTTCTCATGTCACTTGGAACGGCAGTACCTTAGTTGATGCAGGCGCAAATTTATGGACAACAAATGGCACAGTTCCACAGGTAACAAATGGGCCGGGCGGACGTAATGGGGCAGGTCCTTTTACGGGGGCAAATTATTATTCACTCGGATCGGGTAGCGATGTACTAGATTTTTCTGGAGATTTTTCAATTTGTATTGTCTTTAATCAGCCGATAATTAATGCCTTCCCGGGTTTGTTTGGAAACGGTGATTCGAGCGGCGGCTATGAAGTGTATACTAATCCGGGCGGAAATTTTTCATTCCAATCTTATAACGGCGGCGCTCAGTTTAATCTTTACACGGGTAATTCAATTTCAACTTCAACATATAATATTGGTTGTGTTGGTAGAGCTGGTTCGACTATAATTTCCAAATTAAATCAGGGGACAGTGGTGACTAGAACTACATCATTTATGCCCGCAACCTGGAGACCAGCCAGACTCGGAAATGGATATTTGGCTGCGCCGGGAACGCAAACAATTTATGAAGCTTGGTTTTCTAGCACTACGCCTTCGGCCGCTTTGTTCAATTCAATTACCAGTCAATTTGATCAAACTATTAGTTCGTACAATAATTCAGCTGCCGGTTTAACTGGCGGGGGAATTTGTGGCAACGGAGTTGTTGAAGCTGGAGAAGATTGTGACGGTCCAAATCTTGGTAACGGTTGTAGTTTAAATTGTCGTTTTCTCGGCACCTCGGCAACGTGTGGAAATGGAAGAGTTGATGCTGGTGAAGCTTGTGATCCGATGAATCCTTTGACTGCGACTGGTTGCAGTTCTGATTGTCGTCATTTGGGTTCGTCAACAAATTTAACACCGGGTGTAAATAAGACAATTGATGTTTATACGCAAAATTTTGAAACTACTATTGGTACCGAGTGGTCACTTGGTTCGATATTAAATTTCAATGGTTATCGAATGCTGGCGGGATCAATGAACGGCTTTGGGCGTCAAACCACTACCTTGCAAGTTGCGAATATTCCGGCCCACACTTCAACCACCGTTCAATTCGACTTGGCAATTTTGGATACAATGGATGGCAATAGTGTAGCGAATGGTCCCGACACAATAAAAATGGTGGTTGATAATATAATTCGATTTGCCTCTGACTTCGCAAATCCGGGCGGGAATCCATCACAAAGTTTTCCAAATCAAACTCCGCCAATCGGAACCGGCGGTTCAAATCCACTGACCACCGGCGCCTTCGCCGTTAATAGATATGCGCGTCCGGTATCGGATTCAACTTATCATATTTCAATTTCATTTCCTCATTCAGCGGCTACAATGAAATTAGCTTTTTCCAGTTTACAGACAGAAACTCCGGGCGATGAAGGTTGGGCGATTGATAATATTAAGGTTACAGTGGACAATCCAACTGGTGTCGCTGTTGCGAATAATGGAATTGATACTTCAATGTGTGGAAATGGAACTGTTGGAAGCGGTGAAGATTGTGATACTGGTATTACAGCGGTTAATACTAACCCGTTGTCAGCCGCAAACTGTTCGGCAAGTTGTTTACATACCGGTACCTCACTTTCCAGTCTTTGGTGTTATAGCAACCAAGTAACTTATGGCGGTTTTGCCAAAGCCGATTTTGATGCCGCTTGTTTATCTGCGGTAAGCCGCTGCGGTGATGGTATTACCGGACCAGATGAAGATGTCGGTTGTGAAATCGGCGGGGGACTTCGAGCCAGTTGGTGTAATGATAATTGTTTGGTAACAAATTTAGCAAATATTTCAGCTCGTAATGAATGTACGCCAAATTCTGAAGGCTGTAACAGCCATGGTCAAAGAATAGGTTCTTCGCTGCTTTATTCTAATCCTTCATCTTGTGGTGATGGAGTAGTAGGCATTGGTGAAGATACCAGTTGTGAAAGTAATTTAACTATTAACCCGCGAAACCTAGCCGATCCTTGGGCGTTAGTTAGCGGAGTCGGTCTTGGTATCGCGAGCGGTGATCCTTTGGCTCAAAGGGCGAACATCGTTGCTTCTACTATCGTTGGTGCAAACACTGTTTCTGGTTCCGGACAATTCAATATTCTTTGCGGTTACCATACCGATGCGGAATGTTCGGTTATGAACAGCGGAGGAGTTGTCTATGGCGTTGGTTCAGATTCGTGCTGTTATGCAAAACCAGTCGCGACAACATATCTCCCACAAAATAATGCGAGCGGAGTTTGTCTGAACACTGCCATTACCGTCGATTTTAATGGAGTGATTAGTTCAGCAACTCTTACCGGAACTTCTACCACCTCTAACATTGTTATCGCAAGAGGTGAGGTCGGTCCGGCATGCGGAGCGGGTGAAACAGATGTTTCAAACTTAGTTGCATTAAATAATGTTGATAATAGTTTTATTGCTTCCGGACCTTGGTATATAAAAATTATAAATACGATTAAAAATTTCTTTGTTGAATTATTTAGTTTTACAAAAGTTTTAGCTGCTCCAAATTATACCCCAAATATTTGGTGTGTCGGTTCGAATCAAGGTACATTTTCAGTTTCCGAAACCAGTTCCACCACTTCTCGCATTTCTATTTCTCTCGTTAAACCGCTGGTCGGGAATTCTCATTATACGGTTATTTTAAGAGATGCGATTCTCTCGACCAAGGGTGTCAGCATTGGTCGTTCTGGTACTAACCCCAACATTACTTTCACTTTTGATACTGATAACGTTCTTTGTCAGATTGATTCTGTTAAAGTTACACCATCATCTTGGTATTTCTCTGCGCCTAATTCCAATGTGATTCTCACCGCCGAAGCAATTTCGAAACGCGGTACTATCCAACCTATTCCCGGGATATATGCTTGGGATTTTGTCTGGGCTCCTACCAATAGTCCTTTTGTAACTGTTTCAAATTCGAATGCTCAAACAAACTTAATTAGATCTCAAAATCGTAATGGTGAAGTAGATATTAGAGCGCTTGCTCGTCTCACTGCAAACGCGATTAATGCTGAGACTGGCACGGTCGCTTCTGGCGCTTCACACATCACAGTATTCCTTTGTGAAAATCCTTGGCCGCCAAGATATGTTGGTTTGACTCCGGTCTTTCCTTTTAACGATTCTGTTATTAATCACAGTGGTTTTGATTTGAATACTAATCTCTTTAACGGCACCCAAATTCCAGCTGCCACAACCGGGGTAGGAGATGGCTATTTCAATTTCAGTACATATTATTGTGCCGACAATGGTTCGACTGGAGTTTTTGACGACCTGCCATATCTTAAAGTAGCGGTTCAATATACCCCTGCTTCACTTCGGGTAAATGTTGGCGTCTGTGAAGATACTGGTTTTGCTTGTACCGTATCGGACCCAATTACCAGTGCGAGTCCAGATTGTGCCGCCAGCATGCGCTGTCTCACCACTTCTCCTCTCAAACGTTTTATTTTTACCAATGATAAAAATACTGATGGTATAGGCATTCAGGTCTTCCCCAATCCCGAACATCTTTCTTCGATGGATTGGTATCGTGCCCCCAAAGTATTAGGCGGTCAGGGTTTCAGCGGTAATGTTCAGGCTACGAATTTTGGCGGTTATGAAGCCGTGAGTGATGGAAATAATATTTATGCTTCAGCGTTAAATTATACGGATAGCGGTAATTTATATGATGTTGTATATCTCTTTAGTATTAATAGTGACGCTAAACCGGAAACTCGAAAGATTTTTGAAGAGATGGTAAAAAATTTCCATTTTAATATTAATTCTGCGCTTTCCCATAATGATGGTTACTGCGGAATAAATATTTCGACTCCCGGCTATGTCGTCAAATGTTCCTCGGACTTAGATTGTCAGGCCGGGCAAGTCTGTTCTAATCAGGTTGCTAAACTTCAAAGAAATCACCAGCGCTTGGTTGATCTAAAAAAATTAGATAACTCTCTTGTTGCTTATACGCTTGCAAATAATAATGTCTATCCTTATTTATTAGCTAGTTCAAAGGTTGCTAGCTTGGATCGGCCGTCCCCGAGCATTGATTCAATTTATCTTGCGGCTGGAACTTTCCCGTCTCTAAAAACTGGCACCTACCTTGCCGGTCAAAGTGTTAGCACCTGGCCATCTTGGACTCAAATTGGGCAGCAACTTAATATTGCGACTCCGGTTGATCCAATCAATAAATTAGCTCCGGCTGGCAGCTGTGCAGATCAAACGACATTTTGTACAAACAATGTTCCTTGTGGCGGACTTGCTCCACCACCACCTTGTGGTTCCGGTCCGGTTTGTTCGCCCGGTTCTGTTTGTCAGGCTGGCAAGTGTGTTGTTACCGGAGAAATTTGCAACAATGGTTCTAACGATAACGCAAACAGCTTTACCGATTGTGATGATCCTGCTTGCGCGTCTGATCCGGTCTGTCTAAGTCCGGGTGGTCCAGCAACCGCTTGTACTTTGCACGATCCATCGACTGGTTGGAGTACAACTGATCGCAGATTTAGTTTTGCCTGTAACAGTAATTCTTTAGCATATCGATATATTTCTACCAACGACGGTTATCTTGTTCGCGCCCGATTTGAAGATCCAGGCGTAACAATTAATAATCTTAATGCGTTTACCAATGGTTATGATTTTAGTGATAACGCGCGTTTTCCAAATCTTAATAACTGGAGCAATATTACTAATTCGGGAATTTGTGAAAATGTTACAGAGCTTTCGACTTCTAATAAAGGTACTTGCGGCGACGGAGTAATTAATCGTATCGACGGAGAAACTTGCGATCCAGCCGGATCAAAAATTTATGATCAGAGCAGTTGTGCAACTGGACCAAATGCTACGGTCACAACTTGTGATTCAGCTTGTCATTGGGGCGCCCCTCAAACCGTTACTTGTTTATCGCTCGCCAAATGCGGAAATTCGCTTGTTGAACCGGGTGAATCATGTGATGACGGCAGTTTGAACGGACAATATAACCAATGTAACGCGACTTGTACCGGACGAAATGCTGCTTATAGCGGTACAACTGGCGGTTCACCGGGGTATTGTGGAGACGGTGTGCGAAATCCAAAATATGAAGCTTGTGATAATGGAACTACCGGCCCAAATCCAAATGGAACAGCCTGCGTACCAAGTGGCGCGAATTGCACTTGGTGCAATAGTACTTGTAGTGAATTAATTACTGAAGTTCCAGCTTGTGTTCCAAATTGTACCAACAATACTTGTGGCACAAATGGATGTGGTGGAAGCTGTGGAACTTGCGCGGCTGGTTCTAGTTGTCAGTCTGGTTCGACAGGAATGTCTTGTATTGTAGATGGTAGTCTTGGGCAGCCTTGTTCAGCAACATCATTATGTTTAAGCGGTCTAGTATGTTCGGCAAATGTTTGTTCAAATCCGCCGGCCTGTACTTATTCATGTGCAGCGGGCGGTTGGAGTACTTGTTTGGCAAATGGTACTAATACTTGTCTTTCTATTGCTTCTGCTCCGGCTGGCTGTGTTGGCACCCCGCCGGCATCTATTCCAGGTACCTGCACTTTTGTTTGTACTGCCAATTGGCAATGCCCAGCAGCGCAAACTTGTGTTAGCGGTACTTGTACTGCGGCTCTAAGCTGTGGAGCGCTGGTAATGGAAAGTAATGTAACAAATTCAAGTTTAATTGGGGGGATAAGATCTTTGGCAGTTTCGGGTAATTATGCTTATTTACCCGATCAAACAACCAGCTACCTGTCAGTTATCAATATTTCAAATTCACTTGCGCCAACAATTGTCGGACATTTTCCGGTTTTAGGTACTAACGACCATTATTCTATTGATATTTCTGGCAACTATTCTTATGTTGTAAATAGTAATAACACCCTAACTAAAATTGATATTTCAAATCCTGCAGCGCCGGTTTTAGTTAATACGCTTACTGATCCAAGATTTTCAATGCCACACTATATCAAAATTAAAGGAAATTATGCTTTCGTTGGAAATATGCTTGGCTCAGTTGTTGACGTGGTAATTGTTGATATTTCTGGAGTCACCCCAGTGGTAGTTGCTACGATAAGCGATTCGACTATTTTAGGTGTTCCGGTATTATCAGTCGTGGGGAATTATTTATATATTGTTAGTAGTCAATTAATGATATTTGATATTTCAAATCCTTTGAGCGTAAGAACCGTTGGTGTTTTGTCGACAAGTTTGAGTGGTGCATATGGGCTCGATGTTGTAGATAATATAGCTTATGTAGCAACATTTAGTTCTTTAGAGTTGTTTAATATTTCAAGTTCTACCAAGCCGGCATTTTTAGGTCGATACTTATTTACAATTGGAAATCAAAATCACATGCAGGTAAAAGCCGCCGGTAATAGAGCATATGTTGTAAATTGGGGAGGTAATTTACCTGGCGAAGGCGCAATTGAAGTGGTAGATGTTTCAGATCCAATGAATCCGACTCTGATAACTCATTTTACTGATTCAAGACTTGCTAATCCGTGGGGCATTGATGTGGCCGTTGATTCCTCTGGCGTTACTAGAGCTTATGTTGGGTCTTTCTATTCTAGTTTTTCAATTTTTAATTTAAATTGTCCAAATGCACCTCCGACAGCTTTGACCTGTACGGATTACAACTACACTTCGTGGTCGCCAGCAACTTGCCCAGTTTCACAAACTCAGACCCGAACAATTACATCTGGTATTCCTGCCGGATGTAGTTCTTCGGCTCCGACTTCAGCTATTCCAGTACTTTCTCAGTCGTGCACATATAGTGGTTCAGCTATTCCGCTCACCAAAATTATTCTTGATGGCACCTCTGGCTCATCATCCATCACAATTCCCGCCACGCACCAGGTTAGTGTCGCCTATACGCCAACCACCGCTACCGACAAATCTTTAACCTGGAATGTTTGCACGACTCAGCCCACTTGCAGTGTGGTGGGCACTGGCTGGACTTGCACTTGTACCACGACTACCAATTCAGCCGTTTATGGTTCGGTAAGTTCAAACGGTCTATATATGCCGCCGGCCTCGGTCCCGACCAGTCCAACTAGCATATATATCATGGCCTGTAACCTAGCTTCGACCCTGTGTGATTGGACTTCGATTGCTGTCAGCAATGCCGGTAGTATCACTTGTACTACCTTTACTTACAATGCATTTGGCGCTTGCCAAGTGAATAATACTCAAACTAGAACCGTTGCTACCCAATCACCAAGTGGGTGTACGGGTGGTTCACCAGTTCTTTCTCAGAGTTGTACGTATAGTGGATCCGTAACGCCTGGTGCAAAATATGTTTCTCATTCGGGAAATGATACTACCGGAACCGGATCATTAAGCGCGCCATGGAGAACTCTGACGCACGCCCTTCCTTTGCTTGTTCCTGGTGATACTTTATATATTCGGGGTGGTTCTTCTGATACTAATACTGCTTGTACGAGTGATGGCGCCCAGGGTGGTGCTTGCTGGACCGAAACTGCGAGCATCGATGGTACACATAGCGCGCTATCGTGGGGAAACGGTCGCTTGCCGGCTGGGACAGCAGGAAATCCAATTACAATTGCCGCTTATCCTGGGGAAACGGTTATTATTGAACCGCCTACTTGTGGTGGCGGTGCGATGTATTTTCTTTCGTCTTCTTCCGGCGGTTCAAGTTGTTCCTATCTTAATTTCCAGAATCTTATCGTCGACGGTCGTAATTGCGGATCACCATCATCTGCTGGTGAAGCAATACGCTTTGAACCTGCGAACATAAATTCTAGTAATGATTACGGTCCTTCATCACTCTGGTGTCATGATCTGAATTTTACTGGTGGCAAGGTTAGACATGGAAAATATGTTGCGGGTATTCATGGGCATGCGAGCCATGTCACTTTTGACGGAGTCGAAATCTATGAAAATGGGGCTCATGATACCGGTGACAATAATGGTACCGGAGAGCATGATCATGCCATCTACCATATTGGTACGGCTTGGACATTTAGAAATAATTACATTCACGATAATATTCAGGGCTTTCAGATTTGGAGTTATGTAAATGAAGATGGTCCCGCAGTTGGTTCAGTTTATGTAAATAACGATATTTCGCGGGGTGATGAGAATCCATGGGCTACTCAGAAATGGGGGACATGTAATGGTGCTGTTTGTGGCGCTAGAGTCACAAATGGTTATCGTGGTCAGATTTCCAACTTTAATGCCGGTGGCGGCACTGGTACGGGTGATTATGCGATAATTAAATGTAATAAAATTCATGACACAAACTTTGATGCGGGCATTTCTGTCGGCGGTGATTTTGGTGATGTTCCATACAATAATAACATTTCTAATAACTGGATCTGGAATAACGGCGGTGGAACAATTTTAAATTATGGAAATAGCTCCAATAACAATACTATTACCGGTAATATATTTTCTGCTCCGCTTGCTGGTCAATGGGAAAGCTGTAATCCGGGCATCTAAAGTAGTAAATTTGCATATTTTTTTGGCATCTTAAAGGGGTTTGGCTTCGTGATTATTATAAATTGACTTATTCCGTAAAAAACGGTATAATTTTGTTAATTAATTCCTTTAATTTTTGAAACGGAGGTGAACACACATGTCCGGAATAAAACGGAAGAAAAATGAATCTTTTGAGGCTTACATGCGCCGGGTTAAAAAAATCTGGCAGCAATCCGGCAAAGTACTTCAGGTAAAAAAGACCCAATATTATATTGGTGAAAAAAGTAAAAATGTCCGTCGCAAAAGCGCTTTGCACAGACTCGGAGTAGCCGATAAGATGGCTTATCTTAAAAAAATTGGTCGTCTACCAGAAGATACATTTAAACGAAAGTTCAGCAGATAAATTAATTTGTCTAATGACCTTCATTGTCTCATGCTTCAATGGGTTCATTATAAAAATAATATTAAAAATAAAACTGCCAGGGGACGGATTATTTTGTCACTGGCGGTTTTGTTTTTTGCGTTATTTAGTTTCGTAACTTTTGTCTCCGCCCAAACCCTCACATCCCCCGAGCTCGGTCTTACCCCGGAGGTTGGTACAAGCCTCGGACTATCTAATTCAGACATCAGGGTCACCATCGCGAAGATCATCCGCTCGGCACTTTCCTTCCTTGGCGTCTTAGCCCTCCTCCTTACCTTGTATGGAGGTTTTGTTT
>JBAZWC010000004.1:1147-9855 GCA_041660565.1 Patescibacteria group bacterium | reverse complement strand
TGACAAGTACCGATACTGTCAATTCTGTCGAAATGCGTAAAGTTTGGAAAACACTGAAACGGAATGGCGCACGTCCGTTGGGAATGAACTTTTTGGCTATCGTTGATCCAGAAGTGTCGCAAGATATTTCCGCCGACGATCTGTTTCATTCGGCTCATGAATTGAAGGATGTTACTGCGCTTTATAACAACGAGATTGGTGAGTGGATGGGTTTTCGTGTAATGGTGAGTAACTTTATTGCTACTCATGCGTTGATTGCTGACGCGGATTGGACAAGCGCGGCTGCTGCAACTGGTAGTTGGGCTGGTGGAGATAACAAAACTGTTTATGTCAAAATCACTCGTGTAGAAAGCGACTTTGGGTTTGAAACCGATGTTTCTAACGCCGAAGCCGTTGCTGACGTAGATAATAACGAGAAAATCAATATTACCTTCCCGTCAACTCCCGCGACTGGTGTGACATATAACGTGTATGTTAGCGATACCGACAATACTTCAACGGATGCAAATCTGCGTCGGATTTCGACTGGAAATGCTGCTGCTGCCGTGTTGGATTTGACAACGATCATCACTACTTTCCCAACGGCTGCATCGTATCCTACGACTGCGCCTGCAACACCGGGGACTGGTGTGACCGTGCATACGTCGTTTATGTTTGGTAAGGAAACTTATGCGATGGTTGATCTTGCGGGTGATAACCTGAGAGTTTTGATTACCCCAAGCGGACCTTCGAAGAGCGACCCTGCCGATTTGACACGTCCTCTTGCGTTGAAAGGAAGTTTCAAAGCTGTTGTGCTGAATGAAGATTATCTACAACGGCTTGAGAGCGCCAGCGCGTTTGATTAATTGACAATTTAACCTGGAATGGGCGGTAGGATGATTCCTACCGTCCGTTTCTTATAAGGAGAAAATCAGTGACAACTGATGAAAAATCCATTGACGAGAAACTTGCGGAAGCCAACGTCGAGTTTGATGCTCGATTAAAAGCAGAAAAACGCGAAGCGAAAACTGTTGCTGGCGAGCGATCTGTGCCGAAGCCACAAAAGGTTCGCGTTGTTCCGAAGTCAAATAAACATAGAATTGGCGGTGTTGCTCATACGCATTTTCGTGAACGCGAAGACGATATGTTGGAAGTTGATTGTTTGTATGTTGAGCATTTTGTAAATGACCGCAAAGGGTTTAAAATCAACAATATCCGATATAGCGGAAAGGTTATCGTTCCTCAATGTGTCGCCAATTATTTGTCGAAAATGCAAAACGATCATCAAGCATCCGAACGGGCGATGTTTGAAGATCGTGGGCGGCGGGTGTATATGGGTGAAGTGACTGGATAGGCGTTTGCAACGTGGCGAACGGCTAGTTCGTCTCAGGCCCCCAACAGGCTGAACACTGAATATGTTGGTTGAAAGGTGATTTATGAGTTTGGGAATTGTTTCGAGATCGTTTCGACGTGGGAAACCACATTCTACTACGGTGATTGACGGCGTGCCGGTTACTTATCGTCCTGGGACACCACGATACGTTAGTGGATTACTATCCGCAAGTGGTGATGGTTTGACTTATGCTGGCGCAAAAAAGACTATCCAGGAAGCTGTAACCGCTGCTCAAGTAAATGACACCATTTATATAAGACCATTGGCTTTGGGTTCTTATTACACCGAAAGCGTAATCGTGCCGAATACAACGCGAGGGTTGAGTATTATAGGTGCTACGACTACCAAAGGTGGAAGCGTATATCAAGCTTGTACTTGGAGAAATTCAAGCAATAGCGTTGATGATTCAGCGTTAGATTGGAGAGCGGGGCATCAGTCTATTGAAAATGTCCATTTTTTCAGTCGGGCTGCCCAAGAACGTGGTTTTGGCATTAAAGCGTATTGGAATACTGGTAGCGGGCTGAATATTGGTTCGGCGATTGTGAATTGCGGATTTTCGTCCAACTTAGCAGATGCACCTGCTGCTGCTGGCTTGGTACAATCAGCCATTAGGTTTGATTCTACCGAAGGCCAGTTGGTGGAGAATTGCTTTTTTGTTGACTGCCGAGTTAGTATTGCTGCGGGTTCGACGATGAACGCCTGGAAAGAAATTGTCATTAAGGATAACATCTTTAATGGTCAGGCTGCGAATATCGCTGCTGATTTGTTCTTGGCCGATGGTTTGAACTTGGCAGTTGTTGGTAATCACTTTGGTCACATCGTTCCGGCACATGCTGCTGGTACAATGCAGAAGTTTATCTTCGTTATTGGTGGAGCGACAGTGCATGGATTGGCCAGTGGCAATTACTTCGGTAGTGCCAACGCTGGTTATGGTACTGATAACACCAACCATGCTACCATCATCCGTAGTGGTAACTTCTACAGCGGCGGAATCATGACTTCGTAAGAGGCATTATGAGTATCACTATAATCGTAAGAGATGGAAAGCCAAGAGGCAAAACCCGATCACAAATTGATCGTGAATTATACGACAACGGTTGGGGAAGTACGTTCCGAAACGAAGGCGACAAAGACAAGTGCGAATTCGTTGAACGTAAGCTTAAAAAGCAGCTTGGTGTTGATGATGCTCAAGTTCCTGCTTCAGTGATTAATCGAATAGACGAAAAATAACCGTTTCGGGCCGTGGCGCGAGTTCAACGGCCCCAAGCTTTAAGGAGGCTAAGGATT
Organism: Patescibacteria group bacterium; assembly: GCA_041660565.1. NCBI lineage: Bacteria > Patescibacteria group bacterium. Next base: position 7,196 of record JBAZWC010000004.1, on the reverse strand, counting down.
ATGTCCGATACCGAAACCAAAGTCGAGCAGGGAACGACCAACGAGCCGGGCCTGATGCTGACGATCTCTAAGCAGACTGCAATGACAGGCGAGGTGATTTCTGTTGCCACAAACCTACCAAAAGGTTGGACTCGTGAGCAACTTTCTGGATTGATAAATGATGTTACTTGGGCAATTGACAAACGCATGTCTAGTGTGAACGAAAAGGTTCTTGAACTCACCAACAAGCATCTCGAAGATTTGTATCTTACCAAAGTCGAAGGCGAAGCTTAGGATACGTTGTGCCAAAAGAATCTACCAACGGACGTGTGACACTTGCGGTTTTAGGGACCAAACTTGACGCATTGACCGATTCTTTCAATGGATTTAAGCAAGATTTTACAAAACATTTAGATGATTATAAGCAAACACAATTTGATGTAGATAGATTGAAAGTTTCGGCGGATAACCATAAGTGGCATTTTCGCGCAGTATGGGTCGCTTTGGTAAGTTTTATTTCTGCTGTCGGGATTACCTACTTCAAATAAGGAACATATTCAATGGGTGCTTTGACAAGTACAGTGATCGTTTCTCAGGCGCTTGAGCGTTTGGGCAATGCAACTTTGACAACGACAGCGGGCATTTGGTTGTTGAATCTTCTCGACAGACTTTACGAAGATTATTCATGGCCTTTTCTTGAAAAGATCGCTACTGGATCGTTAGCAGCCGAGGCAACATCAACTAATTTGCCAGCAGATTTTGATTCTCCAATTTCACACGATTCGTTTGTACTGACTGACGTGAATGGAATCAATCATTCGTTGCGGTTCAATACAGGATATGACCAAGATTTGCTAAACGATCCTGGATTGATTGGTGAACCCAAACATGTGATTATTGATTTGAACGCAATGACGTGGCGAACGTTCCCGTTGGCAAATCAACAATACACTTATCAAATTCGATATAAATTCAAACCTGCCCGATCAGATGTTGCATTTACGCCGGATTTCCCGAACGACGAAATAATGATCCAAGGTGTTTACGTTCGCGGATTGCAGCACGAAGACGACGACAGATATGTTCCAGAAAACCAGGAACTTTTGCGAATGATCTCAGTGTATAAAGCGAAGTTCAACAAACAGCCGATGCGATCACAACGGGTTCAGTTGTCGAGTAAATTTGGCACTCCAATTGTTTTTAGATAAAAAGGATAAAAAATGGCTACAATAACTCCAATCACGGCTTCCCAAATGCCTTTCATCAAGGCGTTTGCCGGACCAACGAAAGTATTCCTTGGTGCGACGAACGAAGCTTTGGCAGCAAATGTTGATGTAACATTCAATACTAAAGGTGTTCGGCGGGTAAGTTTTCAGCCTGTCTTCGCTGGATATACCGCCGTTACTGTCAAAGCACAACGATCCGTGGATAACGTAACTTGGGCTGACGTTGCGAGCGCAACAACTGATACATCTGGTGCCATAATAGATTTTGCACCTGAAGCGCCATATACGCGGCTCAATATCACTGGAACCCTTTCTGCTGGCGCTGACGATATGGCTGTTTGGGCATATTTGGATTACGCTGAAGTTCGATAGGAGTCTTTTGTGGCTGATAAATATGTAGGCGAAGACTTGGCTCGCTCGCTGCCTGGTATGCGTTTGATCGAACGTGCTGGCGAAGGCGGGAATTCGTTGTTGGATTTCTTGCGTAAGTTGTATGGACAAAGTGGCAATTTACCTGCTCCACGCCCAGGTGATGATTTGCAGCGTCAGCGCGGTCAAATGTCCGAACCCGAATATCGACAATATCTCGCCGACCAGTTGCGTCAAGGCCAGCAAACGCAGCAATCGCTTCCTGTTCCTCCAAGCAAATAAGGAGTTCCATTGGCTGAACTCGTAAAAGCCGGATACCTGACAAATGCGAGTGGTGTAAGTTCAAAAGCGACTACCACGACGGGCGTTTTCTTTGTCAACTTACCGCACGTACCATCTGTTACGTTGCTTTATATTACTTTCAGCGCCACCGGATCGGTAAATATTCAATTAAAAGACGGCAAATCGACTGATTATATTCCGATAAAGACGATCACGGCGAATTCACTTGTCAAATTGGCAGTTCCAGCAGCAACGTTGGCATGTAACATCACTGCCAATACTGGTACGATAACAATTCATTATCGGACGGTTGTTTTTGACGCAATACCGAATTTTGCCGTTGAAGTTTTTACAGCGGGGGCGATTGTACCACAAACGATAACAACAACCGGGACGGTTACTTCGACACTTGTTGATGTCCAGAAACGTCTTTATGGTCCGGCACAACCAACAACAATTGCAGCTACGCTTTATACCGTACCAACGGCGAAAAAGACAACGCTAGAGTTGATTCATGTCGTGAATACTACGGCAAGTATTGCAACAATAACCCTTTCGATTGGTGCCGATGCTGTGGCAACACGTTTGTTGAGCGCATTTTCGATTCCAGCGAATGGGATATTAACATTACCTGGTACATGGTCAATGATTGCTGCCGAAGTCATTCAAGGTTTGCAAGGAACGTCAGGCGCGTTGACGATTGTTTTAAATGGCACCGAAACAACAGTTTAAAACACCAAAAGTTCCAACGAATACTGCGGTTGCAGCGTCGGGGATTTCATTGTTCCCGGCGGTTGAGGATCACGATCATGGTGTGTCTGCAAGTTCTTTGCCGGGTGCTGCGGCAGTTACCGCAGCTTCGACAAAAATTACTTTGGCCGGAAGTCCATCAACAGCGGCTTTGACGGCATTTTCAATTGATGTAGCCGAAGCAAACCTTACGCATAACAACTTGGGCGGTTTGACAACTGGCGATCCGCATACGCAATATCGACTGGAAGCTGCGGATCATTCTCATCAATCTACCGGACTTCAAGCAGGGCAGTTAGATCATGGCCTTGCGCTTACTGGATTAACGGATGACGACCACACACAGTATGCCTTGCTTGCTGGACGAAGTGGTGGGCAAACCTTAATTGGTGGGACTGCCGCAGGGGATGATTTGATACTGCGAGCAACGTCCGGCGTAGGCGTTGGTAGTGAAGCCATTATTTTTCAGCTTGGTAGCAACGGAGCAAATGAAGTGCTTCGGGCTACAAGAGCAAATAGTCAGGGACAAATAGGTATTAACACAGTTACGCCCGTATCCCCATTGCATATACTCAACCTTAGCGATGCGGCTAATGCCTTTACGCTACAAGGGGATGGAGTTAATGCTAATCTGAAATTTGATCGTTATTCCGCAGATGTTAGTGGAGCAATCTTCGTAGGGCGTAAGGCAAGAGGTACATTAGCATCACCATCACAGTCACTTAGCGGTGATTCGCCTTTGTCGTTTATAAGTTATGGAACAAATAATGCTGGCGGTGAAGTACCTTCATTGGCGGCTTTTTCTAGTTTGTTTACGGAAAATACTACAACTACGGCAGGTGGGTCGGCATGGGAATTTTTAGTTGTAGCAAACGGCGGACTAGTTCAAAAACGTAGTTTGTATCTTGACCAAGACGCAAGCATACAACACCATGCAGATGGTATCTTCAAAATGGCGGGTCAGAATAGATTTCGTCATCAAGAAAATTGTGTAGCTACTTATCGTACTACTAATCAATCTATTAATGATTCCACTTTTACCGCAATTTCGCTTGATGCTGAAGACTTCGATACCGATGGAATGCACGAAGCTGTAACTAACCCCACAAGAATTACTATTAATCTTACAGGGAAATATTTCGTAACAGCAACAGCTTTTTGGGGTGGAAGCGCAACAGGATTGCGATTTTTAGTTATTCGAAAAAATGGTGGTGCGACTGATCTACTAACCGCTGGAATGGGCGGTAATGCTTCTGGCGTACCACAGAATGTTAATGGTTTGCTTAACCTGGCTTCTGGTGACTATATAGAAGCCTTTGTATGGCAAAATTCAGGTGGCGCATTAAATTTAGTTGCATCTGGAACCTCACTTAATTTTCATGCAAATTACATTGGAGAATAATTATGGCTATAACTTTTGAAGAAACCGCACTCGCCTGGGCACGGCTGCTCATGCGTGCCGAACAAGCAGAAGCAAAAGTCACTGAACTTGAAACCAAATTGGCGAAGTTGGAAGACGAAAAATCCAACGCCAAACGAAAAAACAATTTGTAAACGTTCCATTGTGGTGATTTATGAAAATCGATTGTAATCCAAATCCATTGTCGTTTGATGGACAGTTTACACATTTCATTAATTCGCTTGACCAGGTAAATAAAGTGGTTTTGGTATCTAAGTTTGAAGTCAAACCTACCACCACACCAGGTGAAATTGATTTCAAAATAACTTTGCTTGATGGTAGGAAGTGGTTTCAGGTTATGAAAAAGATTGATGGAAAATGGGCAATGAAAACCACCCAAATGGATTATATGACAGTTCTTGAAGTTGCTCCATTTCGTGACGTTCGCGTGTATTTGAATAATTTGGTAGATGCTGGATTGATAGATATTAAAATAGATTACTAATTGGGCGTTTCATGCTTCGTAACCGTACCGAAACCGAAGAAATCAAACTCAAAGGCGTCGATCTCGTAAGCGAAGATGCCGACGTGAAATTGGGATCGTTTGTACTTTTACAGAATTATATTCCCACAAAGATATTTTCGTTGCAAAAAAAGCGTGGAGTGGTTGCATTGTCAACAACTGTGATCGTTCCAACAGTGCCGGGTGCTTGCACGTAAGGTGATTATGTCAGACTTCAAAGAACGTATTCAAGACGACAAATACCAACATATGCTTGCCGGTATGATTGATGACTTTTTTGCAAAAGTCAAAAACAAAAAATTTAGTGATATCATCGTTGACCAACAAAACTGTGACTTCGCAGAAGTTTTGATGCAATATTCGTTGCTTGAATTTGACCAGCCAACAGCATTGGTAGTTTCGTTTGTTTTGGGGGTTTATATGGCAACTCAAGGCGACGCTCAATTGCCGCGAGATTTGCAATAAGGTCAGTCCATCGTGCTTCGTAATCGACTTGAAAAAGAAGAACCACTTTTGCGTGGTGTGAATTTGGTTGCAAATCCCACGAAATTGCAACTTGGGTATTTCACGAGTTTGCAAAATTGGATTCCATCGAAAAAGTACAAAATCAAAAAGAAACGTGGCCCGGCGTTGCTTGATGGCGTAACAGTTGGTACACCGATATTGACGACGCCGATTCCGGTTGATTGCGGAACGACAACGATTATTGTTTGTCCAACTTGCCACGCGGCAGCATGTGACGATTGCTTGACTGTTGATACTGATGGTACGATTATTGCAAGATCGGCTGAAGCAACCATACCGTGTTATTGTTTTTATGCGCCACAATTGTGTGCAACATCGGTACGTTCTGTTTCGTTGACATTCAAAGCCGTAATCGCTGGCAGCCCAATTTCTGGTGTTTGTATTGGAGTTCCATCGACTGCTACGGCGACAAGTTTTAGCGGATATACATTGCTTTATGATCCTGGGCATGCAACGCAGAAGTTGAAGATCGTCAAGTGGACGACAGCAAGTTTAATATCGTTGAGCAACGGAACCGTATTGACATCACAAAATACAACGTTGGTTGCAAATGACGTAATCCAATTGGCATATGATGGCACAAACTTGGTTGCATTTGTCAATGACGTTCAGCTACATGCATTGGATACCACTGATACTGATTTTGCCGCAAATCAAGGAATGGGATTGGTTGTCGTTGGTACTACTGGCGCTGATGATCGTATGCGATGGGCGGATTTAGTGGCAACCTGTGCTGATGGTTCACCAGTGATTACGATTTGTGATACTCTCGAAGTTACTACTACTGGAAGTTATGTAGACCCAGGGGATACAAATAACTGTTACGACGACAGTTTTAATTTGATTACTCGTTGCTACGATGATAGCCTAACGATTAATACAGCACTAACGAGTACTACAACATGCTTTTCACCAGCATCAAACGACCGTGAACTGACCACATTTGATTATACAACCAGGTCTGATAGTTTATTAGCAAATAGTTGTGCTGGTGGA
>JBAZWC010000004.1:0-1137 GCA_041660565.1 Patescibacteria group bacterium | reverse complement strand
ATTTGCAACCGAACAAATTGTACTTGATACCTCATCTGTATGCGGCAATAATGTTTTGCCGCGTGGATTAGAAGGTGAATTGTTATACCAATTAGTATCTGGCACGCCAATTTCTGGAATATGTTTGTACGTCGATGAAGCAAGTACACAAAGTAATTTCACTGGATATGCCGTGCTGCAAAATCACGTTGATAACCAAACACAAATCGTGTCAATTACGAATCAAGATTTAGATAACGCAACAATAACAATTCTTGCAACAGGTGCCTTGACTTCGGATGGCAAATTACAGATCACGTTAGCTGGTGCAGGTGGTGTTATTCAAGCACGTAAAGGAGATTTCACTTTGTTGTGTCAAGCTGCGATATCACCGCCTAGTGGTGCCAATGATCGTGCTGCCCGTACCAATTTTGGGATTATCTGGCTTGCAAATGGTAATGTAGGCACTAATGATATAGCACGTTGGACTATCAATGCTATTGACGATTATGTTACCGTTTTCAATGGTCCATTTTAATGCTAAAACATTTGAATCCAAGAAAGCACCCAGCGCCAATGGTTGGTTTAGGTGACAAAGTTGCGCTGGTGATATTAAAAGTTGGTATCAAACCTTGCAATGGATGCAAACAACGTCAACAACAATTAAACGACTGGTGGATTGGGCTTATAGATAAATTAACAAAGGTGTTCAGTGGCTAATACAATCGTACATATCCAGGTTCTCTCACGAGCGGGCGAGAATGACGTACTCCTTTCATGGCAACGTCGAACTTCACCAACGCTTGTTGATGCACTGTACCAGTGGAATGGCACTGGCTGGACACTACTGCTGGAACTTCCCGGCACCGGGCTGATCTACGATTCTTGCACACTTCAAGGCAACGTTTATTGGGCAGACGGTAAAAATCCAATTCGCGTTTGGAAAGCCGACGCTTCCGAAGCTTGTGAAGTCGTCGATGCGCCGGTAGTGCAATATTTGATTACATATCAAGGTAGGATCGTTGGCGCAGGCGACGCGCGGACAGAAGCAGAAGTTATTGCCGATTCACAAATCTGGCCAGCAGATTCGAATCGTGACCGTGTGGTGTATTGTGAACCTCTTGATGACACACTTTGGTCTCCAAATAACTTTATTGA
>JBAZWC010000003.1 GCA_041660565.1 Patescibacteria group bacterium | reverse complement strand
GTTCCACACCTACGCGCTTAATGTGATTGCGAAATCGACGCAAATTGAATATTGTAGTCACATTGGCACTTTTGTTAGTATGGCCAAGGCATTCTTTACAATATGGGCAATCAACATAGACAACCCTGCAATATACATGCGTATGCCCACATTGACAAACTGGTGCTGAAAGGATCACAAACTTACCACCTTTCTATTCAATCCGTAATGGAATATTACCGTCCACAGCATCAAGCTTCCAGCCAAGACTTTGTTCTTAATCTGCCATGACAACCACAACGTCAAGTGCCAGGGATGATATTGGATTGTCAGCCGTGGTAGTTTGTTCAAGTACCACGTATCCAACACTTTTATCAATTTCATAACAAATTCGTTAGAGCATGTTGCTTAGTTGTTTAAGTTCAAATGGAATTAACTGAAATGGTTGATGATGTTTGTGATTATCAAACCATTGTTCTTTCGACATTGGCCAATAATCAGCAGGATCGTAAATCATGTTGTTTTCAAATGCTACAGCATGACCACAAGATGATGTTAACCGATACACTATTATTTCACCTTTATTTGATAAGTTATCAGGTAAACAATTCAATGGAGTTGCTGAAAATCTATCATTAATGTCTTGGAGTGTTATCATTAGACCAGTGAGATTGAATCTATTATACAGCAATTCAATTCCACGATAGAATAATGGTGGGGAGAAAACTGCCTCGGACCATTTCTTAATTCCAAGTAACGAACAAACTATTTGTTCAACGTAAAACAGTGGTAAGTCACGAAGCATTGCGATAACTGCCAACTTGCAATCATATGGAGTTTGTTGCTTGATATGTTGCACTATCGTGTCCTGAATTCTTTGGCTAGTGCACTAATCCACGGAACGTCGGCAAACTTGTCGGCAATACGATTACTAGCTGCTTTGTCCCATGCTCTCTTGGTTATTCTTGCTTCGGCGTGGTTTGTCATCCCATCAATTGAATAACGCGAAGTGAATTCAACCTTTATTATCTCGTCATCATTATCGTTCTGTTTAGCTTTCTTTGGGTGATTGCATAACTTATCACAAGCATAAATGCACTCAGGTTGATTCCCTAACATTATAGCTATACGCTTGCGGTATTGCCTAGCTTCAGCGCATTTATGCAACCGTGATATATCATATCCTGGGTTGCGTGGTTTGTCATTACCTAACTTGATGCTCTCGCCAGGTATCAAACATGGGTCTGACCGACATGTGAAAGTCCGGTTGCAGTGACGGCAGTAGTGTGAATGACTCATATTGCCTAGCGCGGATCGTGGTCGTCGTTTTCCGGTTTGCGACCTCCGCCGGAGTGACCGAATTTCGCAACCGGAGCGACGTGCGCGACCGTTCGGAGGTCGGTCGCGGTCGAAGTGCCAGCCGCGAGTGAAAATCGCTCGTTGCGGTCGCTAGGGCCGTTTGCGTCGATTTCGGACTTTTCGGCCCGAATTGCGTCGTTCGTTGATGTCATTATGGTTTTCATTTCAATCAAGTCAAGTCACCGGCCTGACGTGGGCCAAGCCGGTGCATTTGACGCGACTAGACGGTTACAATACCGTCGGGCTGGTGTTTTCTTCGGTCGGTTCGTTGAGATCGTTTTCGCTCGCCAGGATCGCGTCCGCTTCCATCAAGGCAATCTGGTCGTCGATCGCTTTGTCGAGCACCGTCGGGTCGGCAGCCGGGCCGTGGTAGCTGTCGGGCTTGTCCTTGAACAAATAGACCATCGCGCCGCCTCGCGCAGGGATTACAGCGAGAAACTGGTCGTGTTCCAACTCCTGCATGCACTCCTTTGGGTCTAACCCCGCGAATTTAGCACGGAAACGCTGGTTGAGTCCACCATATACGACATGGACACCCCGATACTTGTCTGTATCGAGTCCGCGTGCTTTGTTGTTCGCTGCTCGCAAGATGGGGATTGCGGCTGCAAACCACTGACGAACCTGGGTTTTTTGCTCTGAGGTCATATTTCACCGTCCTTTTGCGCTATTGCGCTGTTGGCACGGGAATTGCACCCGTATTGCTGGCATAATTGCCTTGAAATTGATCTAGTGCATCAAATTTGCTACACCTCGCCTTTATTCGCTTATAAGCGAAAAAAATCGCACTATAGTGACCACCGGATACAATATGTAGTATGCAACGATGGTATTGACTACCACCCGTAGTACGAACTCAGTGAAGCGGACGGCAGTTTCCAACCATTGCATTATTTCACCTTGACAATGACACCATTGCGGCAGGTGACTTCAGCGTACCAGTCGCGCCGGTGATATGCATCTGGGCCGACAACGATGTTACTACCGTCGCGCTTGAACTCAGCGCCGAAGAGCGATGTTTCAACAAACTGTAGTGGTTTGCCGACGGCGGCCTTGAGGTCTTTCTTTTTGGCATATCCTATCACACCGAGCATTGTTACCTTCGTTCACTCCCAATAGGTGCCACCTTGTGCGCCACGGACCTTCACCAGGCCGCAATCACGCAAGACCGCCTCGCGCATCCGGCGTGAGATACCGCGAGCACAAGGCTGACAGTATTTCAGTTCGCGGTGGCGCAATCGCTCACACCCTTGCAGCGCATTGGAGCAGCGGCGCAGGTGATTTGCAATCGGTGCGGTCGGATCGATTTCCACGAGCACCGGGAAAAGCAAGCGAGGTGCCAACAGAATCGCGACCGCTTGCGACCGCTTGCGACCGCTTTCGCACCCTGTTGTGGCACAAGTTTTGCTTTTGGTGTCAAACGCGGTGGCACTGGCTGTCAATTTCCGCTTTTGGCCGTCAATCCGACGGCAACTTCCCGAAACTTCCCGCAACCACTTTGGCCCACTTCGTGCTACGCGCACGTCGCAACCTGGCGTGCCAACCGAGCGCGAGTATGCAATCGTCGTGCCAACGGTGGAATCGGGCACTCGCGCCTGCATGAAGAACCATACGCAGGCAGTAGTGAAGGAATTCCCTACATGACAAGTGATGTCAACATGGGACAGGATGGATTTCACTGCCGCAGTTGTGGTACGACCCCACCTGGCACCCCCCTCCTAGCTAGGCATACGGTCTGTGAGGTTTCTGGTCGGTTTTTGAAGTGTGAGTCAAGTCAGGACTTGACTTTCCCCTATCATATGTTATATTAGAATTAGAAGGTAGGAGGTTCACATGGAGCTAAGTGATTTGAAATACTATGAAAGACAGAATATCAAACGTCGATTTGGTTGTGATCCACTTGAATATGTTAAAGCATTTGAGAACCAACGTGGATTGTGTGAACTGTGTCAACAACCAAGCAAACGATTTCTCAAACCAGATAAATATAAAAGAACCAAACAAGTTCATTTATTATGTGACCATTGCTTATATTGGGCTGGACTTCGAAAAGAGAATCCAGCATTAATTACTGATCGAATGATGCAATACTTTGAACTTGGGGATAATTGGATTGTATGAATATTAATTTTATCACCGATGATGATTACAAAAAGTTGTACGATTATCAATTAGGGCTTTGTGAACTCTGTAATAAAAGACCAAAAAAGCTGTTTATTGATTACAACCGAAAGAATGGGAAAGTGCGGGGCCTACTTTGTCGTAAGTGCTTTTATGGAAGTTTTAGTAAGTCTAAAGGGTTTCTTATGAAAGTAAGTAACTATCTTCTTGATCCTGTTGCTAATCGAGTCTTTAACCCGAACGATTAAAATACTTTGCCGACTTAAAAATATTCTTGATATGTCAAGTTTACTCCAAAAAATACTATATTATTCCAATAATTTCCACACGATAAACGAATTGGTACTCAAAAATTGACCTTTTCAAAAAACGCATTTCCCACAAATGATTTCAATGATTTTAATAAGTTAGATATCTAAATTATATGCTTGGGAAAGTGGTACTAAGAGAAGAAAAGAAAAATTCAATATTACTTCCCACCCACTCCCCAGGGGCGGATTTCGGATCATAACTTCGGGAAGAATCGCCGAGGGCAACAGCCCCTCGGCTGATCTTCCGCAAAGATTATGATAAACGCAAACGAGTTCCCATGATTGGTAGAAAAACATACCAGTTTTTCCTCCACCAAAGTGATGTAAGCTTATGATATTAAATATGATTTCTCAAGGGGGGTGATGCCAAATGCAGGAACCGACAAAGGCTCCTTATCCTTTTGTGACGCCGTGGGGGATCGCATCCACTTGAAAACACGCACGAAGCACCATTGGGTGTAATGTAACCTACTCGCCTTCCAAGCGATGAGTTGTCAGTTCAAACCTGACATGGTGCTCCAATTATACCAACTTATGTTTGGTTTGTCGTATAATTGGTATTGACAAACACACCAAACGTTGTTATACTAGAATTGAAGGCAGAGACTTCGAGATGGTTACGTGTCGGTTTTGTAAAATTCAGTTGACAAGTCAGCGAGAACTGCGATTTCATTGTGAATTCGAACACCAAGCCGAATACCTAAAGGTTCAAATTTGGCTTGGTAAAACCACGCAACTGAGATTGGCAAGTTACGAACGATTGGCCAAGCAAGGTATGGTTGGGCATAAAGAAGTTAATAATCGATAGGTTATGGCCGAAGAAACTCGTGAGTGCCGGACCTGCGGCGAAACTAGACTAATAGAAGATTTCAAACCAGTTCCAGGTCCAGGAAAGCTAAGATCGCCAACTTGCTTTGTTTGTCAAGCAGATGCAGCGGCAACAAATAAAATTCTCAAATCTGAGGACAGTTCACGTGATTGGATTATCAAGGAGTTAGTCAAGCAGTACCGTGCAGCAAAATCTACAAGCGAAAAAATTAGGTGCTTGGAAACATTAGCGAAATTACAACCAGAGAGCAAGGCAACTCAACTTGACGACCCGCAAGTTATTCAGTCATTAATGAAGTCGATGAAAACTAAGAAAATTCGAGACGTTGCAAATGCCGGAACAAACTCCACTACCGACGACAAAGCAAAATGACGAAGGGTTTGTTCTCCTTCGTTTGCATTATTCGGCGGACGAATCAAAAGATGCTGCATGGGCTAAGAAAGCGGCTACCGAATATCCAAAAGAAGATTGGGATCGGGAATTCGAACTCAAACCAGTAGGTCATCGTGATGCATATCCCGTCTTTGGTGATTACAAACGAGCACTTCACGAAGACGAAAACTTGGTTTGGTTGCCATCGAAAGGCAAATTGATCTATCGAGGTTGGGATTTTGGGAAAGTCCATCCGTGTGTTGAATTCGCTCAATGCTTTGGGAATACAAAGAACTTTATCGACGAAATCTATGGATCGGGTATCTTGATTGATAGCTTTGTCCAACAGGTTTTATCGAAAAGTAATTTGGAATTCCCAGGATGTACATTTATTGATTGGGTAGATATTTCTGGTCGCAACGAAGATCAATGGGGTAATTCCAGTATTAAGACATTGAAAACTTATGGTTTGCATCCTCGTGGTCGTGACCAATCAATTGAAGACGGCATCAAGTCAATGTGCATGGACCTTGTTCGTTTGGAGGACGGCCATCCATATTTTCGGTTGAATCCTACAAAATGTCCATATCTTGCAACTGCAATGCGGTCAGGATACAAACGAAACAAAAAAGGCGAGATCATCAAAGACGGTGAACATGACCATTCGGTTGACTCGGCACGATATTTGCATCAAGGTGTGAGCGTTGAGAAATCAAGTGATTGGCAACATATGCGTGATAAGATGAAGCAACAGTATGGTCGCTTTCCTAAAGAGGGTAGGCAAGTACGACGTTAATGCAAACTAACGAAGAAAAACGGGCTTACGGCAGAAACTATTACAAAAGAAATAGAAAAAAGCTTTTAGCAAAGGCAAATACTTATCATAATTTACACAAAGAAGAACGTATTAGAAAAAGTTATGAATGGCGGCTTAAGACACGGTACAATCTTACTGAAGCGCAATATGAGCAAATGATCGAGGCACAACAAGGCTATTGTGCTTTGTGCAAAAATAAACCAACTGGTAGATTGTGTGTGGATCACAACCATAAAACTGGTAAAGTACGAGAATTACTTTGTGTACGTTGTAATGCTGGCTTAGGAAATTTTACCGAAAGCCTTGATAAATTATATAGCGCGATTGAATATTTGAAGAAGCATAATAATTTATTGGTACAATAACTTTGTGGCAAGTTCCCCAAGCAAGGCCGCCAGGTGAGTAGATAGTGAATGAAAAACCAAAAATCAATTACTCTAAACTTGTTCAGGTTGATGAAGGCAAGCCATATCGGTGGTACAAACGAAAGAACGGCACATATGTTGAGGCGTCTGTTTGTTGTGACTGTTCGTTAACGCATATCGTTCAATTAACACCAACCAAAAAATATTTGAATGTTCGCGTTTGGCGAGAAGACATTAAAACTAAAGAATTGAGGGCAAAAAGCAAAAAGAAATGAAACGTTGGCTAATTACTACAATACTTGCGTTTGTACTTTCGTTTGGCGGTATTGGAGATGCGCAAACCAAAAGTCAGTTCCCCAAAGTTGCTGCGCAGAATGCGATTGAAGTCGAGATTGATATTTGTGATGATGTAATTATATCAATTACAAGCTATGAAAAAGACGGAAAACTTCAGTATTATGTTTATGAAGTTGGCAATACTATATTTGCCATAGTCGAATTTGTTCCTACATCGGAGCAAGCAAACGTAATTTATGAGTTGAGGTCGGACAAAACCGTTTGGAAATTTATTCCTTCCGAATTTGGGAAACTAAAAGGTCCGTGTGCGGTTGTGAAATCATTGAAACTGACGAATGAAAAAAATCTATTCTAATGAATTTCTCTCGAAACGAAGCACTCAACCAAATTGCCGAGGATTTGTATCAGGCTGGCGAAGACATTTTGTTTTTCGCAGATCATATTTACACACATGATCCTCATGCAATTGGCAATAAAATAGTCAAACTTCCATTATGGAAATTATATATTCCAAAACTACTGAGTTTGGCAGCTACCCATCCACGACTGGCGATTTACAAATCCCGTCAGATGATGGTAACATGGATCATTTGCATTGTATGTTTGTGGGAAGCATTGTTTAATTCGGGTGTTCATATTGCATTGATCTCGATGAAAGAGGAAGACGCAGGGAAATTGATCGGGCGAATGAAATTGATGTACGAGCACTTGCCAGCGCATTGGCTGATTGGTTTGCCCGAAACGAAATATTATCGAGGCAAAAAAGGTATCATCCTTCGCATGGTAGTCAAGCATGGTGCCGGTGAACCCGAAAGTGTAATTCAGGCATATCCACAAAATGGAAACCCAGGCAGATCAGAAACACTTTCACTTGCATATTGGGATGAAGTTGGAGAATGTGACGATGCCGAAGCACGGAATATGTATGCTGCCTTGCGGCCTACTTTGGAGAATGGTGGCAGACTCCTTATGAGTTCAACTCCGCCCCGCTCCGAAGAGCATTTTTGGGAACAGTTTTGTTCTGGAAACTATTTCGGTGGATAAATGAAACAACTAAAACATAAATTTGTTGGTGCAATATTGTTGGTTAGTTTATTGGTGTTTCCAGGTTGTAGTATTTTGTCGCCTGAATTGATTGAAGCACTTTCAAAAGATACAGCATCATTGTGTGCCTTGCAAGATATCCGAGGCGGGGCAGGAGCTATTATAGGCGCAGCCGGGGGTTATGGTCAAGGAACACTGTCATTTTGCCGTAGTAATTATCCTGACGCTTTAGTAACTCTAAAACCAGATGGATCAATTTCAATTCAGCATGGTAAAATCGATGCAAATTAATGGGATTGAACGTAAAGAACATGGTACTTTGGTCATACATTAGACCTCCACTTGCATTTGTAGATAAATGCGCAAACTGGATGATTACATTAATACGGGATGGTAAACCAGTTTTTGAAACCGTGTCAGCGCGTTGGGGGCGAGAACGAGAAACAAACCTCGCGGCACAATTGGGCTGTCCGATACTTGATGTAATTGATCCCACAACTGATAACCATTGTGGCCAAGCTGCCCAAAACGAAGCTAAAAATGATTGATCCAATTCATTTGCTCAAATATGTTATTCGTCCAGTGCTCAAAGACCTTGACCTTTGGTCGGTTGAAGCTGAACAATTGGTTTTGGGAACTGCTTGTCAAGAAAGCAAGTGTGGAGAATATTTGGTTCAGCTTGGTGGAGGCCCGGCGTTGGGCATCTACCAGATGGAACCTGCAACGCACGATGATATTTGGCGGAATTACCTGCCTGGCCGAGCGATTAAATATAAGATAAGTGACTTTGCTTTCAATGCTGGCCTCGATGCTGATGAAATGATCGGCAATTTGTATTACGCCACGGCAATGTGCCGAATTCATTATTTACGAGTTCCAGAAAAAATTCCAGTAGGATTGCATCCACAAGCTGCTTATTGGAAAAAATACTATAATACGCCTTTGGGCGCTGGAACCATCAATGAATATATCAATTCATGGGAACGTTTTGTAGGAAACTAAATGGCGCAAGAACAACCAATGGATTTTATAAACAAATTCATTATGAATATGATAGGCAATGATATGTCTATTTATCAAGAAGAAAGCCCATTCGCAAATACAAACGTTGGCTTCAATCGTGGTTCTCAATTGTATGGTCGCTTGCCTATTGAACAATTTGGTGGATTATCACAAAAGCAGCAAAGTCAGTATATCAATTATATGCAGCAAGCACCGAATGCGGCGTTTGCAAAATTGTGGCCAGAAATAATTCGTAGTCCACATGGTCAAGGGATTTCAAAAGAAATAATTGATTTGTTGTTACGCCCATATTTGGAAGTTCAACAAACAGGATTACCACAGGGATATTAAATGCCATTCGATCAACCTGAAATCACAGAACCTATTCAAGGCGTAGAGTCCGTTGAATACCGCAATTGGATTGACGACGAAGATGTTGTCAAAAAAATCAAAGCGGATATTTTGCCTTTACTGAAAAAGGCTCGAACAAACCGCAATGCCAAATTGACCGACGATTGGGATCGATATCGTGACGTTTACAATTTGCGTCGAACAGTGAGTTTTTATGACGGCAGATCAAAACTTTTCCTTGGTGCGTTGCGAAAAGCAGTAGATACGCTAACTCGTATTGCCAAGGATTCGATGCTTGCTGATCCATATGTGAGCGTTGAAACTGATGTAGAAAAATGGCGCGACACCGGCGTGCATTTCGTTAAGTATTTGCTTGAAAACCAGGCCGGACTTCGGCTGAAAATGTCGATGTTCTTGCGCCAATTGTATCAGATTGGTACGTCATGTTTTCGTTTTGGATGGAAGACAAGTTATCGTACAGTTCGTTATCGTTCAAAAGGTGAAGGTGGGAATGCCGAGATCAAAACCCGCAAAGCATATGACCATTACGGCCCTACGCTCGATGTTATCGATATGCGTCA
Organism: Patescibacteria group bacterium; assembly: GCA_041660565.1. Classification (NCBI taxonomy): domain Bacteria; species Patescibacteria group bacterium. The sequence goes on along the minus strand of JBAZWC010000003.1, from coordinate 2,935 downwards.
TGTTTACGTTTGGCCTGAAAACGCTGTCGATTATGACAATTTGAAACTTGTTTTCGAAGATTCGGTGATCTCGGTCAATGATCTTCGAGCAAAAGTCAAAAAAGGTTGGTATGACACTGCGGTAGCCGATAAAGCAATCCAGGCAAGATCAACCTCAATTGAACAAGATAATCGTGCGCGTTCTCAAAACACCAAAGAAGGTGTAATTCAAATCGAACTTGAACAATCTGAACTCGATATTACCGAAGCTTGGGTAAGATTCGAGCTTCCGGTAGTTGAAGGTGAAGAAGAAGACGACGATTCAAATTGCATTCCCTGGGTATGGATTACAATTTCTGGTGAGGAAATTCTTCGAATTCAAGAGAATCCGTGGTGGTTTGGACACCCACCGTATTTGTTTGGTGCAATATTCCGCGAACATGATTACTTTTATGGTCATGGTTTGATTGAAGCCGGTGAAATGTGGCAGTATATGTTGAATGATACTGTCAATCAAACGATGGATTGTGGAACATATTCGTTGAATCCAATTGCGATTATGGACCCTGCGGCGGTAGATGATCCTGATATGTATCAAATCGAGCCGATGGCCAAATGGTTATTGCCGCCAGATTCGGTTAGGTTTGAACGACCACCGGGGAATATGACCCAAGAAGGTTTGGGAATAGTTAGATTTTTACTCAATATTATTCAGGAGACTTCTGATGCAACAGCACTTATGCAAGGTGCGCCGCGAGAAGGACTTGGCAAGGCTACGGGAACTGCTACTGGCGTCTCCCAATTATTTGCATCCTCAAGTGCTGCCGTCGTGGATCAAGTGGAAGAACTTGAGCCGCAGGTTTTTACACCGTTGCTTAAAATGACTGAAATCGCTGCTCACCAATTTATGGATGATAAAATGGTCATTCGATTGGAAGGCCCTGATGCAGTAGTATTGACGCAGCGAATCATTGAACCAAGTGATTTGGTTCTTTCAACTGATATTCGTTGGATCGCAAGCAGACGTTTGCGCGAGAAATTGGCGAAAGGTCAACAATATTTGAATATGTTGAATATCGCATTGGGTGTTGATCCACAAATTACATTGCAACAAGGATTTGTAATCGACTTGAAATATTTGCTCAAAGGCGCTGCAATTGCAATCGGCGCAGATGATGCCGATAAGATTATCAAAGATGTGACACAAACATTACCTGGTGTCCCTGCCGAACTCGAATACGAATTGGTGCTTTCTGGTAGATCGGTTTTTGCATCTCCACTTGAACCAGTAGAATCGCATATGCAAAAGATTCAGATTTTGATGGCATTGCCAATGCCCGAAACTGAATTTGCACAAATCAAGTTGAAGGAATTGATCGCGAGCCATATGGCGGTTGCGAACCAGATTCAAATGCAAATGATGCAAGCAGCGCAAGGTGGTGGTGGGACTCCTGGTGGAACTGCACGAGGCCCTGTTGGTGGCCCTCCGGTTCGTCCGCAAGAGCAACCAATAGCCGAAAATGTTGGCGAAGCTGTCAAAGGAATAATGAGTCAAATTGGTGGTGCATAATGCCTTACGAACTTACAAAATTTGGTGAAGATTATAAAGTTACTTCACCGCATGGTACAAAAGCGAAAAAGACGACAAAAACCAAAGCCAAAAAACAGATTCGTTTGCTTCAAGCAATTGAGCACAACCCAAGTTTTACACCATATTTAGAAAGTAATTCGAAATATCATCCATCACGAAGTCGGCGAGGTAGATAGGTAATTTTATGCCACATGAAGCGTGTATTGGGCATTTGCAAACGGCTTTGGAAATGATTCCTCCCGGCAAACAAAACGACGAACTTCGTATGCATGTTACTGAAGCATTGAAGGAAGTTGAATCGGGATATGGCCAGGAAGATGAAATGATGAAGGATAAAGGTAAGTCGGCTATATCTCCAAGTGCATCTCATATGTCTGCCCCCGAAGCCGAAAAGGCAAATCCATATGGTGGGTCAAACCGACGATATTCGTATTCTCAATATCGATCGTAAGGGTGAATAATGGCATTTGATATTGAAAACTTACCATTAGAAGATGAATTACGTATTTTTGAGGATTTTGTTCGCTCACCTGGGTGGATTGTCGCCAAGGCACGTTGGCAACCATTGTTGAGCACGGCAATTGGTGCCGCTTTAAGTGGCAAAGCCGGTGCCGAACGTGATTTTTTGGCGGGAAAGGCGAATGCGATAAAGAACTTCATTGAATATCCAGAAAAACATATTAGAAATTTGCAAATCAAACTGAAAAATGAAGAAGCAAAAGCCAAATCCAAGTGAGATTCGGCGCACTGAAGCGCAAGAACGATTGATTGTTAAGAAATATGGGATTACGGAGGATCAGTACCAAGCAATCTTGGCATTGCAAAATGGGGTTTGTGCAATTTGCAACAGGCATCAACGAATATGCAGATTGTCGATAGATCACTGCCACAAGACCGGCAAGGTTCGCGGTTTGCTCTGTCGCCGTTGCAATCGCAACATAGGTAGATTTTTCGACTCTCCTCAAGTCCTTCACAGGGCTGCGGAGTATTTAGAAACGTTTGAATCGAAACTCGTCAAGATAATTGGATAGTCATGTCCAACTCGCGACGTTAAAATGGAGGATAAATGGCAAAAGAGAATGATTTAATCCCAAGTAAGGAAAATCCCCCTGTGGAAACACAGGTTCCTGAGCAGGATGCGGCGGAAGCGGTAGAAGAACCTACCGAAGGTGTGGAATCGCCACCCGCACCACAAGTGGATTATGAAGGTAAGATTCGTGCTTTAGAGGAACGATTTAATCGATCTGAAGAGCGAAATCGTTATCTTGAACAGACTGCGCGTTTACTGGATGACGAACGGCGTCAACGTCAAACTCCCCAACGTCAGGCCGACCCTGATTTGCCTAACGAACTGTTGGAACTTGA